>NZ_JBXAXW010000003.1:0-296087 GCF_056781975.1 Dellaglioa sp. CoH-57-MRSF-19 | reverse complement strand
GGACATACAAAAATCCCTCCATGATTATCGGATGAAATTATATTATTTCATCTGACAACCATAAAGGGATTATTACACAAGAAATTTCTTGTTGGAACTTTTTTTCATTTGTCTTTATAGAAATTTTCAATTAATCGATTAGGTATAAACCAAATTGATGGTACAATCAGACAAAAAATTAACACCAACTCTGGTTTAATAAATACTGACATCAATCCAATAAGTGAAAAAGATAACGACACCCATGTTTTATTGTCATTTTTAATTGCTTTTGCTAAATTTGATTCAGGCCCATTTGCTCGAAGTAATTCATTAGTTAATACTACATACATAATATTAAATAATAGAAAGACAAGGCCATATAAAAAGGCAGGCGCAAATTTATTATAATGTTCACCAACCCAGCTTGTTGCAAATGGCATGAATGACATTACAAACATAAATCCAGTATTAACAATCAACACCCGCCCATTGATTTTATCCGCCAATTGAAACATGTGATGATGATTATTCCAGGTGACACCAATTAAAAAGAAACTTAATACGTAAGCTAAAAAAGTACTTTGAAGCGGTATTAAATCTGAAAATGTGTCTCCCTCTGGTGCTTTTAACTCTAAAACCATGATTGTCATAATAATAGCAACTACAGCATCTGTGAACGCTTCAACTCTACCTTTTGACATACGAACCCCCTAAATTTTTATAAATTTAGTATTACAAAGATTAGTCATTAAATCAACTAAAAATAATTCCACTTTTTAAAGATAAAATATACTTCCAACAAATATGGCAGGCATAAACTGGTAGGTTAATTTATATTTTAATGATCAACTGGGACCATATTTATCATTTATTATGTTAACTATTTCTCTTTAATTTATATATTTTAATATATTATTAGTTAATACAAATAAATTAAGGAGTTCTAGTCTATGAATAAATTAAAATGGTTTTCCGGCGGAGATGATCGTGGAAAACAGGCCGAACAAATTATTACCGATTTATTAACTGATTTAAGTACAAATAATGGTAATAATACACTTAAAATTACGTTACAAGCTTATCTCGAAGAACTAAAACAAAAACGTTCTTCTGTTCCATTCATTTTAAGTCGCATGAACTTAGATCTTTCTAAAGCCATCAGGAATGATGAACAACCTTTATCTGACAATCAATCTAAAAAATTAAAAGAGTTAACCTCTATCTCCAATATTAGATATGGTTACTAACTATATTCTTTCTTGGTTTATACCTTTATTTTAATATAAAGTTCGTAAAAAACGACTACTTACAAAAATAATCCTTTGTAAATGGTCATTTTTTGTGTCCGTAATTTCTAACAAATTAATTTATTTTTTCATAATAGACCTCTAATTTTATGGCAAAATAAAAAAGATAACTCGTCGAATCAAGTCATCTTTTCATCTGTTATGTTGAATAGGATTGTCAAAAATCACCTTAAAAACACCTTAATTTGCATTCAAACTCATTCAATCTTATTCAAACTTTTAAAATGCAAAAGTGATATTTTATAAGGCTTTTCAACCTTATTCAAACTGTAAAATGGAGATGGCGGGAGTCGAACCCGCGTCCAAGCATATTGCCACTCAAACATCTACGTTCATAGTTATACTATTTAAAATTCGCCAACCGTAGCGCCGTATAACAGGGCTAACACGTCTGACTAACCTGATTAGTCTCTTTTAACTTCTCCAGGTGGAAGAAGTTAACGTAAGTCCACTTAATTTAGGACCCAGATCTAGCACATGGACGATACTAGGAGGATCTACGTTAGAGCGCTATTAAGCAGCTAAAGCGTAAGTATTACTATTATTTTTTGCAGTTATAATTTAACTGAGCGTTTTAACGAAGACGCAAACTTCGAAACGCAATCCAAGCTCAACCTATACCTGTCGAATCCTGAACATCCCCATAACAACTATAAACATACCATATTTATCAGTTAAAATAAAGATGTAACCTGACGACTTATTCTTTGACAAAAAAATGTCATTCAACTATTGTGAAGACAGTTACTTAGAAAGGGAGTTATAAAATGAAAATTGGAATTATTGGTGCAACTGGTAAACAAGGACAATCTACATTAAAAGAGGCAGTTTCTCGTCATTTAGATGTTACTGCTATTATTAGAAATAAAAGCAAATTAACAGAAGATGTTCCTTTTATAGAAAAAGATCTTTTCAAGTTAACAACTGCTGATTTAGAATTATTTGATGTTATTGTAGATGCTTTTAACGCTCCATTTGGTCAAGAAAATCTTCATCAAACATCATTAAAACATTTAACGGATATCTTAGCTGATACTAAGGTTAAGCTCGTTATTGTTGGTGGCGCAAGTAGTCTTTTCGTTGATTCTGAAAAAACACTGTTACTTGGTGATACACCTGACTTCCCTGAAGGTGCTAAAGCAACAGCCAAAAATATGCGTGATGCTTTAGTCACACTCCGTACCGTTTCAAATGTAGATTGGGTCTATATTTCACCAGCTGCATTTTTCAATCCTAGTGGCGAAAAAACAGGCCACTATCAAATTGCCGGTGACGTTTTAACAATGAATTCACAAGGTAATAGTGAAATTAGCTATGCCGACTTCTCTATCGCATTGGTTGATGAAATTGAATCTAATTCACATCATCAAGAACGTTTTAGCGTTGTTTCTAAATAAATTTAATTATCTGCCACTTTCACAAGAAAGTGGTTTTTTTTGTAAAAAAATAAGTGATAATCATCACTTATTTTTACGTCATTATCTAAATTATATTTTAATATTTACCTGCTAAAACGTCATCAATTAAATCTAAGACGCTATCATCTTGATTTGAACCGATACGATGATTTGCCATTTTAGCTGCCATATTTGAAGACTTTTCCATTGCAAAACTTAATGGTGTGTATGCCAACATCTCAGCATCATTATCATTATCTCCAACGGTTACTACTTCATCATCTTTTACATCCCATAATTCTTGCAAAGCATTTAACCCATTTTGTTTTGTTGCCTCTTTAACATTGATATCAATAAATCCAAAACCAGAAACTTTTGCAACTAATGATTCATCAACATTTTCTTTTAATTTAACCGCAAATGTTTTATATTCGTCAATGGGGCCATTAATCGTAACTTTAGAAATAGTTTTTTCAACCTTACTTAAATTAGGGACCTTAATAATGTCTGGATAGTACGTATTAGCCATTTCTACAAAGTTATCAGACTCACTTGCATCAATATACCCACTCTCATCTGTTGATGCTAAGATTCCATAATTTGGCGATACCTTTTGGATATATAAAACTGTTTTTTCAAATACGGCTGGATCAATATTAAATGATCTGATATGGGTGTTGCCATCATAAATAACCGCACCGTTATCTGAAACGTAACCTATTTCACCAGAGATACGTTTAAAAATATCTTTAATTTTCATAACTTGATTTCCACTTGCTACCACGAAATGAATCCCTTTATTTTTTAGTTCAACTAATTGGTGACTAAATCTAACTTCATCAAACGTTTTATTATCTCTTAAAAATGTACCATCTAAATCCACTGCAATTATCTTGACTGTCAAAATTACATTCCTCCGATTATGCTTTAATAACTCTATTATACTGCATAAGTAAACGGATACAAAGAACTAAAAAGAAACGCCCCTTGGAAAAGAACGTTTCTTTACAATTTATGATTTAAAATATCATCAATGCTATCCAAAACACTATCATTTTGATTCAACCCAATGATGTGTTTTGCTGTTTTTTTAGCTAACTTTGATCCGCTAGCCATAGAAAAACTATTCGGCGTGAACGCCAACATTTCTTGATCATTATCATTATCCCCAAATGTCGCAACTTCTTCATCCAAGATTTGCCAACGATTTTGTAGTAAATTTATGCCGTTTTTCTTTGTCGCGTTCACTAAATTAATATCAATATAACCAAATCCAGACGCTTTTGCTTGAAGTTTATTATTCATTTCAGTATTTAATTGTAATGATATTCTTTCATATAACGACACGGGAAAATGACCCGTCAGCATAGAAATTCCTTGATTAAGTGATACCAAATTATCGACTCCGGTTACTTTCGGATAATAATCATTTACATCTTGAATAAATGTATCAGATTCCCGTTTATCATAGAAACCTCCTTGATTATTAACCGCTAATAGTCCTATTTCAGTGAATGTTTCCTTCAAATACTGAATCGTTTCTTGATAGAGACTATTTTCAAAAATGTATTCTTTCAATAACTCTTTTGCATCTTGAATGACTGCTCCATTTTCAGCAACGTAACCAATTTTATCTTTAATTTCTTTAAAATATTGTTCAATGGCTAAGGTTGGATTCCCACTTGCTACCACAAAATGTATTCCCTGTTGTTGCATCCTTTCAAATTGATGCGAAAATCTTTCTTTATCGTATGATTTATCATCCCTTAAAAATGTACCATCTAAATCTACTGCAATTAATTTAATCGTCATCCCTGCCACCTCTAACGTTATTATACATGATTTCTATACATAACTATATTCTTCAAATGGCGTATCAAACCAGTCATAACGCATTATAATTTGCATGACTCGATTCACAGGAATCCACAATCCCGACCGTAAAATATCTTTCATTGTCTCTAGAAATATCTTGTCATTTTTTGTACTATTTGGTTGTTTAATTTTTATAATTTCTGAATTTTCAGTTTTTACAGTAATAATATGATTGTTCAACGCAATGACTTGTGCAGAAACGATATTATCACTTATTAATTTATTATCTTTGTTTTTATCTATTTTCATTTTGTTAAACTTCCTTTCTGGTATAGGTTCATACTACCTTGGCTTTATGACTTATCTATGAAGTTATTAATAATAAATCATTAAAAAAAGCTTAACCAGTTTAAGAACTGATTAAGCCTTAAATTAATAAACAACAACAGGTTCGTTTTGTGAAACGTTCGCAAATAAAGTTGCCATTGCGGCTGGTTTTGTATTAACACAACCACCAGAACCATCTTTAAGATAAGCTGTTTTAGACCAATTTGTTCTCCAACTAGCGTCATGGAAACCAATTCCACTATTTGTGAATTGAGCCCAGTAACTAACTTTGACAGAATAATTAGCTTTACCAACTTCACTACCTTTAAGTATTGATGGCGTTTGTTTGTACATAATATACCAAACACCCTTAGTTGTATCTTCACCAGTACTATGTTTACCAGTTGCAACATCAGTTGTTAAAACAACCTTGCCATTTTTATGGATCCAAACTTTCTGCTGCGCAATTGACACTTCAGCATACGTATCTCCAAGTCCATCATTTGCAGTCGTTGTGTAACCAGTTCCATAAGTATTATAGCCAACACCATATTTATCATTGGTTGCGTCAATAGCTGCAGTACCATCTTCTAACGCTGTCAAAACATGTGTCACTGAGTCATTCATTCCAAGGGCCCAACCATATGATTGTCCACTAACTGGAACAGTACTTCCTGTAGCCGTTTTAAAATTATACTTTTTATTCAATGTTGCTTGTTTCTTATTAATTTCATCTACTTTTGCAGAAATACCACTCGTATCAACAACATATTTACCATCTTCAACAGTTGCTTGCTTAAGAATATCTGCACCCTTCAACGTATACTTCGTTGATTGAACGGTATAAACAGTCTGTCTAGCAGCTAGTGTATCCAATTTTTCAGTATCAGCTTTAACTGTTTTACTGTCAGCAGATAAAGGTTGGAGTTCAGTATCCTTCAACTTCGTAATGCTACTATAGCCAGCCTTATCATAGGCAGCTAAAATTTGCTTAACATTATATTGATTCCCTTTTTTCCCAGGTGTTACTGATACTTTTCCATTTTTTAAAATGGGACTTGCATCAACAGCCACTGTTCTTGTTTTATTTAACTTTGTTAGTTGGGTTTTTAATTGTGCTTTTAATTGATCCTTAACTGTTGTATTCAACTTTTGTGGAACAATCGCATAATTTTTCTTAACATTTGAAGGAAGAATGGTACGTTGCTTCTTCAACAATGCTTTAATCGCTGGCTTATCTTCATCAGTAAAACCAGTTGTTGTATCTTTTGCATCGACTATTTTTGTTTTACCTACATAAATAACATTTTTTGACGTTTCATTTTTTAACTTACTAATAACTTTATCAACACTTAATCCACTGACATCTGTATCATTAATTGTGATGCCTTTATTAAAATGCATACTTTGATTGAAACTTGCTCCACCAAGAATTCCCAAAACTAAAATACTTCCGATACTAATACCAATCTTTAACGATTTTTTCATAGTTTTTCACCTCATATTATGAATTCATAGTGCGCTATTCCCAATAAAAATATCATACCGCACTATGAATGTCGAATCAATTTTGTTGTTTTCTAAATTATACTCTTTATAACTTTTAAAATCTTTTAAATAATATTTGACAATAATATCAGATTTATCTATACTACATTTATCAACTAACTCAGAGAGGAAATCAAGCCTATGACTTATTCACAAGTAAAACTTAATAATCGTTGGCAAAGCCGGTTATTCAGATTGTAGTCTGTTTTTTACAGATATAATCTGTCTATTCAGATTGTATCTGTATATCGGTTTGGTTTCTATAAATCAAAACCCCTGTATGGATATCAGTATATTCATGCGGGGGTTTTGTCTTTCAAGACGGCCCTCGAATCTGAGGACTGTCTTTTTTTATTAAAAATTAAAGGGGTACTTATAAAATGAAACGATTAATTGGAACCATTATTGCGTTATTTTTATTCTTAGTGATTGCTTTTTTCTCAACACTTCAACCAACAACATTTTCAAACGCTAAAGGAGTACCAACAATTGGTATTCTTCAATTAACAACACATCCTGCACTGGATGCGATTCATAAAGGAATTATTGCTGGATTAGAAAAAGAAGGTTACGTACCTGGTAAGTCTGTGAATATTGATTTCCAAAATGCTGAAGCTGATCAAAGTAATTTAAAATCAATGAGTGACAAGTTTAATAATGAAAATGTTAATCTCATGATTGGTATCGCAACACCCTCTGCACAATCTTTAGCTAATGTAACTAAAAAAACACCAATTATTTTAGGTGCCGTTACTGATCCAAAAGGTTCTGGTTTAGTTAGCAACAATCAGAAACCAGGTAATAATATCACCGGTGTTTCTGATCAAGCACCTATTAAAGCACAGTTAGCTTTAATGAAGGAACTAATACCTAATATGAAAACCGTGGGTGTCCTTTACACATCAAGTGACGATTCAGCTACAAAACAGTATCAACAATTTAAATCTGCAGCAATCAAATCAGGCTTAGAAGTTAAATCGGCAACAATTACCTCTACAAATGATGTTGACCAAGTGTCACAATCGCTCGTAGCATCTGTTGATGCCGTTTATGTCCCCACGGATAACACAGTAGCATCAAGTATGCAGACTCTCGTTAAAAATGCGACACAAGCTAAAATTCCAATTTTCCCTGCAGTAGATACAATGGTCAAAAATGGCGGCTTGGCAACTATTAGTATTAACCAATATGATTTAGGTGTAGCCACTGGTAAAATGGCTGCTGCCGTTCTTTCTGGAAAAAGTGTCCCTGCAACAACACCAATTAATTTTGTAAAAAAAGGTGATCTTGTTATTAATTTGAAAACAGCAAAGGCCTTAAATATTACAATTCCACAAGCATTAATTGATCAAGCCAAAAATAAAGGAGAGTTAATCAAATGACAATTATTGTATCTGCTATCGGACAAGGACTCCTATGGGGGGTTTTAGGTCTTGGTCTTTATCTTTCATTTAGAATTTTAGACTTTCCTGATATGACTGTCGAAGGTACTTTTCCAATGGGCGCCAGCGTAACTGTGATTTGTCTAATCCACGGAGTTAACCCGCTTCTGGCCACATTCTTTGCATTTCTAGCAGGGACACTAGCTGGTCTAGCCACCGGGTTACTTTATACAAAAGGTAAAATTCCGATTTTATTAGCTGGAATCCTTGTCATGACAAGTTTATATTCAATTAACCTACGAATTTTAACAAAAGCAAATATCAGTTTACTTGGACAAAATACAATTTTTTCTGCTCACTTTCTAACTAATCTTCCTGCATCTTTTGATTCCGTTGTATTAGGGCTCATTCTGGTTATCATTAGTATTGGCTTACTCGCTTTCTTTTTAAATACCGAATTAGGCCAAGCGTTCATCGCAACCGGTGATAATGAAAAAATGGCCCGCTCACTTGGTATCCAAACCGATCGTATGAAGATTTTAGGACTAATGGTTTCAAATGGCTTCATCGGACTTGCCGGTGGGCTAATCGCGCAAAATAATGGCTATGCTGATATCAGTATGGGTATCGGAACGATTGTCATTGGGCTTGCTGCAATTATTATCGGTGAAGTTGTTTTTGGTAACTTATCATTAACAGCACGTTTGGTTGCCGTTGTCATTGGTAGTATTTTCTACCGATTTGTTATTTTAATTGTATTAACATTAGGCTTTAACGCAAACGATTTAAAATTAATTTCTGCTATTATTTTAGCATTCTGTTTAATGTTACCAACTCTCCGAAAAGCGCTAAGACTAAATACTTTGTTTGAAGGAGGCCATTCAAAATGACTGAACCCATTTTTTCACTTTCCAATATCGTCACTACCGTTAATACCGGTACTTCTGAGGAGCAACAAATCTTAAAAAATTTAAACCTCACCATCAATAAAGGCGATTTTATAACTGTAATTGGTACTAATGGCGCTGGTAAATCGACCCTTTTCAATACAATTGCTGGTAATATTAAACCAACGAGTGGCAAAATTATGTTACGCAATAAAAATATTACGAATGAAAATGATATTAAACGGACAAATTATATTAGTCGTGTTTTTCAAGATCCTAAAATGGGCACAGCACCTAGAATGACAGTCGCTGAAAATCTATTATTAGCCTTAAATCGAGGCAGTCGCCGTCGGTTTAAACCTCGTCATTTAAAACAAAAAATGACGCAATTTCGTGAATTAACCGCAAAGATGCCAAATGGTTTATCAGAACATTTAAATACACCTGCTGGAAACTTGTCTGGTGGTCAACGTCAAACATTAAGTTTTTTAATGGCAACTTTGATTCAACCTGACTTACTGCTACTAGATGAACATACGGCCGCCCTCGACCCCAAAACAAGCCAAGAATTATTAAAATTAACCGCCGAAATTGTTGAACAAGAACAATTATCTTGTCTAATGATTACGCATCACTTAGAGGACGCATTATCATATGGTAATCGAACAATTGTCTTAAATGATGGTCAGATTCAATCTGATTTATCAGGTGAAAAACGTGCCAACCTATCTACGACTGATTTATTAGCCTATTTTAATGATTTAGAATAAAAAATACCACAACCTTATAAAAGTTGTGGTATTTTTTTACGATTTTATATTCGCTTTCTTAGTTGCAATAACAACAACTGCCAAGGCAAGTAAGATTAATAATGTCGAACCAACGAACAAACCGTTGTATGACAATCGTTCAATTACGATTCCACCAACTAATGGTCCTAACGCTTTACCAATAGATGCGGCAATATTAATCGTTCCTTGTGCCTTACCTTCTTGACCTGGCTCGGCCAGTTCATTAATCCATGCCGGAATGGCTGGGAATGCGACCATTTCACCTAACGTCAACAAGACCATTGAAAAGACAAAATGAGAAAAGTCTTTCGCAAAAATAAGTGTTGTAAATGATAACGCAAATAAGCCAACACCCATAATAATTTGTCTAAATAATGACTTAGCAATTGTTCTCGTTACAAGCGTCACTAGTGGTTGTCCAAAAACAATGAGTCCTGCATTAATCGTCCATAATAAACTATATTGACTCAATGGAATATCTAACTTATCCATATAAATTGATAAATTACTTTGCCATTGCTCGTAACTCAACCAAATAACCAGGAATGTTAACCACATTGCGCCGATAATCCAAACTTTGGGATTAACACCAGCTGATTGTTCTGATTTTGTTGGTTTCACTTTTTTTCGTATTGGATCAACTCTATACGCTAAAATAGCAGTAATCAAAAATATTGAATATAAAATTAATGCTGATACAAAGACCATTGTGACACTAACTTCAATCACGTATCCAACTAATAATGTCCCAATAACAATCCCTAAATTTAAAGCTAAATAAAAGAGATTAAAAACATATCGACTATCTTTTCTTCTAATTGTGGCCGCAAATGAATTTAAAATTGTTGCCACAATCCCGTTACCAAGACCCAAAATAACTAGCAAAATTGGGTATGCTGGCCAGCCATGCATGAAAACTAAGCCTAATACGGCCAACCATGCAATTACGATTCCTACCAATGTCGCATAATAAGGCCGCCATTTATCAAATAAATAACCACCAGCATAATTACCAATAATAGTCGCAACTGAGTTTATTAATAGTACAATTCCAGAAAATGTTAAACTTTTACCTAAATAGTTATGCATGTAAATTGTTGTTAACGGCCAGACGAAACTTGAACCTGCGCTACTAATCACTGAACCTATTAACAACCATTTTAATTTAATTTCTTTCGTCATTTTTTTCCGAAAGCCCCCTTTTTAAGGTTACTTAATGTTCAATTTTTCTAAATACTTTTGATTCTTTTCACGATCAAATTCATTTTCTGATTGTGCGATAATAACAGCTGCTAATGAATTACCAACAACATTGACGGTTGTACGACCCATATCTATGATTCTATCAACTCCAGCGATAAAAGCCAACCCCGAAGCAGGAACACCAATAGTTGAGATTGTCGCTAATAGGACGACAAATGATGCACCAGGTACTCCAGCCATCCCTTTAGACGTAATCATTAACACAATCAATAATGTAACTTGTTGTCCAATTGATAAATTAATATGGTATGCCTGTGCCAAAAACAGAGCAGCTATTGACTGATAAATTGCTGATCCATCTAGATTAAATGTATATCCTGTTGGAACAACAAAAGAAACAATTCCCTTTTTAACACCAAAATTTTCCATTTTTTCCATAATTTTAGGCAGTGCTGCTTCAGAACTAGCCGTTGAAAAAGCAAGAATCATTTCATCCTTGATTACCTTTAACAAGACGATTAAATTAATTTTAAATAATTTAGCAACAAGACCCATTACTACAATAACAAAAAATATCATCGTTATATAGGTCACAATAATAAAGAACCCTAATGGTTTTAAAGCAGAAACGCCTAATTGTGCTATTGTGACACCAATTAATGCAAAAACACCGATAGGTGCCAATTTCATTACCCAGTTTGTCACTTTGAACATAACTTCAGATACAGCTGAGAAGAAATCAATAATCGGTTTTCCCTTCTCACCTAGCGTTGCTGTCCCGAGTCCAAATAAAACGGAAAAGAAGATAATAGGCAGCATATCACCTTTAACAAGTGCCTCAAAAATATTAGTTGGCACAATATGCATTAAAATCGTACTCAACCCAGTAGAGGTTGAGTTTTCAGTTGTAACATATTGACTAATATCGACTTTATTTAAAGCTGTAATATCTATAAATTGTCCGGGTTTAGTTAAGTTACCAACAATTAATCCTAATGCAATCGCAATTGTTGTCATAATTTCAAAGTAAATTAATGTTTTTCCACCGATTCTACCTAATTTGTGGATATCTCCCATATTGGCGATTCCGACCACTAGACATGAAACAACAATCGGTAAGACAATCATTTTGATCATATTAATAAAGATGGTTCCCAGCGGTTGAAGTGAGTTAATAATGAGTTTATTTTGATACCCAATAGCACCAATAATAATTCCTAAAATTAATCCAATTAAAATTTGCCACCCAAGACTAATTCGGTACGCTTTATAATATTTCAATTTAACCATCCTCACTATATTTTAATTTACTATGGTTAATCTTATCATATATACGAACAATTATGTTATTTTTTTATTAAAAAAGAGCAAAAAACTGTAAAATGAGTTTTTCGCTCTTTTAACATTCATATTTTTAAAATATTATCTGATGACACTAACGGAACATTGTGCATTTTGAGCCATATAACTAGCTTGAGAGCCAATAAATAATTTCTTTGAATTACTTGGCGTATTCGTTTTTGAACCGCAAATTAGAATATCCGGTTTAAAATCTGGAATAACCTTCTCAACAATTTCAGAACCTGGTCTACCAGCAGAAACAATTGCTTGTACATTTTTAACGCCAAAATCATGCGCCTTATCTACATAGCGTTCGATACTTTCTTCAAGTAATTTTTTATTTTCTTTGATAACAACTGGTGACATAGAATCAAAAATATTCATATCACCTGTCTCTAATATTGAAACAATCCCTAAAGGAATTTGTTGTAACTTAGCTAACGCTACCGCATAATTAAAAGCTAAAATTGATGATTCAGAATCATCCTCATCTATGGCAACTAAAACGCGTTTAAAAGTTACCGGTGTTATGTCAAAGTCCAACTTTTCTAATCTATTATTCATATCGTCACTCCTCACTTGTTTTGTTGCCATTATTGATGATTTTACTTACGCCAGTTACTTGGGCTCCAAAGCTGCCCTTCCATTGAGCCATGCAAGCTCTCAATTTCAACTGACTGATCTTTTAATAGCGCAATTGTAGCTTCAATCAATAATTGGTTTTCTTCTGTTTCAATTTTTTTAAGCTCAGCAATTGTCCAGTCAACATTTCCATCCATTTTAATCACTCCTTTTACTCATACAAACGTACCATAATTAGATTAATAAATTGAATTTAATGCTTACTATTTTCCAAGGCGATGATGAGTTTTGCTAACTGTTCATCACTTGCAGCAAAACTTATTCTAAAGTAGCCCTCACCAAATTCTGTGAATGCACTACCTGGAACAACAGCTACCTTTTCTTTCAGAGCAAGTTGCTGACAAAATTCAACTGACGTTAATTTTAGTTTTTTAGGTATTTCAACGAATAAATAAAAGGCGCCATCTGGTTTAATTAAATTATAACCTAATTTTTCTAAGGCTGTTACCAATCTATCACGACGAATATGATAAGCATCTCTCATTGGTACACTATCTTGCTTCCCATTTTTAACAGCTTCAAGTGCAGCTACTTGTGATAAAGTTGCCGCGGTCGTTACGTGATATTGGTGGACCTTTTTCATAGCATTAATTAATCGTTCTTCAGCTAATACAAACCCAATCCGCCAACCGGTCATTGCATGTGATTTAGACAATCCCATTATTAAAATTGTCCCTTCAGGATACAAATTAGCCATGGAAATATGCGGTTGTTCATAGGTTAACTCGCAGTAAATTTCATCGCTCATCACCCAAATGTCATGTTTTTTCAAAACATCTTTAATAGAAGATAACTCAATTTTACCATAAGAAACACCGGTAGGGTTAGTTGGATAATTAAATATAAATCCAACGATAGCTTTATTCTTATTTTCCTGCAATGTCTTTTCAATAAGCTCTGCCGTTACCCTAAAGTTCGTCGTACGTGTATCCATAAAAATAGGTTTAACGCCTTGTAACTGCATTAATGGCAAGTAAGCTGGATAACAAGGAACTGGTACTAAAATGTAATCTCCTGGTGTTGTTACCGTCTTTAATGCTGTAGCAATTGCCTCAGTTGCCCCAACGGTCACTAAAACATTCTTTGCGTCATAAGCCAATTCAAACTTTTCATTATAATAATCAGCAGTTGCCTGTCGTAATTCTGGATTACCAGCTGAGGCTTCATAATGTGTTTGTCCGTTATCAAGCGCTGTTTTTGTAGCGTCCATAATATGTTGAGGTGTGATGAAATTAGGTTCACCTAACGTTAACTTATCGATACCGTCTATTTTGGAGACCCATTCATCAAATCGACGAATACCTGATAATTGTATCTGATCAGCTACTGTATTTATTTTGATCATTAAGACACCTTCTCCGAATTAGAATGAATCTTAATTATACATCAAAAAAATAACGATTTATAAAAATTCTTATAAATCGTTATTTCAACTTATCTAAACATTGTTTTCGTTGCTTTTGCCAAAACTTTTGGCATTTTTTCATAATGATGTAATGGTGTTAATTGCGTATCTGAAATTCCTAAGAACTTATACACAGCAATTTGTGCACAACGGAACGAATACTGTTCTGTAAAGACCATATCAAATGGCATTTCTGCAAATTGACTAATAAAGGCCAAATTCTTTGAATGTTCAGGTACAACGTCAGGACGATCACCAATTGCGCGACGGTTAAATAAGGCACTCGCATATGGCATATAAACAGGTATAACATTAACAACACTATCCATAATTTCATCTGTACGTTGGCTAATATTATTCGTAGCTGTATCTGTTTGAGCCAAATGGCCTAATAATTCTTCTAACATTTCGCGACCAGTCATCTCGATAAATGGTTTTTGAACAAAATCACCCTTGCGACGAGGATATAAACAGTAACCCCAGAATACAGTCTCATTTTCTTTTTGAGCATGGAAATGAGGTTGATGATGAACCACGATTGATAATAAATTATTACTATCAACCCAGGTATTCAATGCATTACCAGGTTCTTGTTGTGTAATCCGTGCAATTTCATTTACTGCTAAATGATTATCAGTTGTGACTGTAAAACTCATCCATTCACTTTGTTGACGATCATTAAAGAATTTATCTGGTTTACCTAAGTTATAGAAATGTTCAGTAGCTTGTTTCCATAATTTAGCACTAGGTGCATAGTCCATATTTTCCACAATCGGTGTATCAATATCGCCCATTGATGAACTATCTGTAATTGAACCATTCGTATCAAATACTAAATCGCCATCATTAATAATGATTTCGCCGACTTTATTATCATTATCGACTTCTTCATATTCAAGACCAGTGACAACAATATCGTCACGTAAAGCTGTATCTTTAAATTTAAATTCAGTTATCTTACGGTTATCCACAAAGGTTACACCACGGTCTGTAAGATATTTACGCATTGGTAAAATAATACTTTCATATTGGTTATATGGTGTTCTTGTAACACCTTCCAATGTGTTAATACGACTGAATTCAAGAATCATTCGGTTCATATAACGACGTAATTCCATTGCTGAACTTTCCTTTTTGAAGGCAAAAGTTGTTTGCCACATATACCAGAAATTAGTTGTAAACATGTGTGGACTATTTTCAAACCATTTTTCAATACTGATATCATTAATCTCTGATTCCTTTGATTCAGGCATCGTCATTAATTTTGTTAGTAAAACGCGATCTCGTGTATTAAATTGCATATGACGATAATCATTCTTACCGCCTTTATTTCTAATACCATCCATTTTATCAATTAAGCGTGCAATATCATGCGTTGGATGTGCATGATCAAAATCTAAAATTTCATCTGTAACTGTCTTTCCAGGATTATCCAATGATGGCACTTCTCGAAGAACATCCCATAAGTTTTCATATGTTTCTTCATTCAACATACGACCACCTTTAGCTAGGAATCCTTTTTGATTACTCAAACCTTGGTTACCATATTCAGTCACATAATCTTTAACTGCAGCGCCATCATTAGCACCATGTTTTTCTAAACCAAACATCGTAATTTGGTCACCATGCCAGCCACCATCACGAATTAAATAGATACCTGCTGCTAAGTTACCAACACCTGTACCAATCATATATGCTTTTTGAGTCATAATCTATTCCTCCTTCGATTTTTCGCCTTCACGAATCATTTTAATTAAATGTTCCAAACGGTTTAATGTTTTTTCAGGTGTTAAAAAGTAAAAACGTTTTAATCCTGTTTGTTTATAATCAATAAGTCCCACATTTTTTAAAACTTTCAAATGATGTGAAACTGCCGGTTGTGATAACGCCATGCGGTCAACCAGCTCAGAAACCGTTAACTCTTGCCGTGACTTAGAACCTAGCAAAATAATTAATCGTTGTCTTTTTTCATCTGCCAAAGCGTTCAAAATATCTAGATTGGAAATAAATTCCTGTAGCGCTTCGGATTGCCCTGGTTCTAATTCTTCAGCTTCCATTGTCAATCATCCCCCTATATCTATCTTCATGAATATAATAACACCACGTTAGAATTTTAGCAACCGCTTTCAGTAAACGTTTTAATTTACTGCCTAATCTTTTTTATTCATCTTAATTTGAATTCATTTAAATAAAAAAAGTGGCTCTCTACATTAGTAGAAATCCACTTCACCTATCTTACATTTTATCCATTGTTTCATTTAATAATTCATCAACTTTATTATTACCTTCATTATCTGCATGACCCTTTGTCCATTCAAAATCAACATTAGTGAAAGCTGGTATTAATTCAGCAACTTGTTGCCAAAGTTCGACATTAAGTACTGTTTGACCATCCGCTTTTTTCCAATTTCGACGTTGCCAACCTACTAACCAATTTTTTTGAATTGCATTCAAGACATACTTCGAATCTAATATAAATACGACGTGTTCTTCTCGTAATCCTAAATCAATTAATTTTTTCATAGCTTGAAGAAATGCCATAATTTCCATATGATTATTAGTTTTACCTTTTTCACCATCTGTACCAGAAAAGGTCTCACCCGGTGTTTTAATATAAAAAGCCCATGCCGCAGTATCTTCTGCTAGGACGTGACCGCCTAATTTATTACCATGATTTCTCGAACCACCATCAGTCCAGACTTGAATTGAATCTGAAGTTAAAGTTACGGATTGATGAACTGCTGTCGCACTTTTTTTACTACCTGTCGCTGTTGGTCTAGGTGCCCCATCATCCATCCAATTTTGGGCTTCATCTCGCGTTTCAAATCCTTTGTATCGTGCCCCATCGTATCCATTAACCAACTTTGCCACATCAGGCCATTTTGTGAAAATACCCGTTTTACGTCCTTTATATACTGCATAAAAATTCTTAGCCAATTTAAATCACTCCATTAGTCAGTTTATTGATTCTTTTATTGTAAGCTAAAAGGCACTAAAAATATATTTAAATAAAAAATACTCATTCTAAAGTATGCAAAAAAACCACCGTTCTAATCAACGGTGGCCATCATTTATTTAACTAAATTATGCTTTTTTTGCTGCAACTGCTGCGTCGTTAGCTTTGCTTTCTTTTAAGAAAGTAGCAAGTTCTTGTTGTTTACGACGACGGTTCTTTTTGTTTGGAGTATTAACTGGACGACGATCGTTACCGACACCTGTATGGTTGTTTGATGACATTTCGCAATCCCCCTTTCTTACAATCTCTTAATTTTAAACTGTATTCAGAAATAATTCAAGTTAATCATTAATTTCTTATAATGGACTCAAAAAATTAAGTTCATAAATAAAAAAAGATAACCGGCAGTAAGTCGATCATCCTCTATGAATACTGCTCAGGTAGGGATCGAACCTACGACATCTTGATTAACAGTCAAGCGTTCTACCGCTGAACTACTGAGCAATCTTTATAATTCATTTCTGTCTATACTATTTTATACCATAGGTTAACCTATTTTGTAAAGATATTTTTGGTAATATTTACTCAATATGATTGTCTTTTAATATCGCATTCAAATCATTTTGAGCTTCTTCTGTTTTATGCCACTCTTGATATTCAGTAAATGCTTCTAGTGGCATTTCAAAATTTTGATTAATATATTTTTCATAATTAATAACGTGTGATGATCTGGGAATATTTAACTGTAGAATACGGACTTCTTTCAATAAATCTCTTTGAACTGCAAGTTCTGCTCTCCCATTTTGTACCATGTTCGATAATTCAAAATATTTAGAACCATCTTTTCTAGTAATTTCTTCAATTAATGATAAAACTTCATGACTTTTCATATTGAACCCAACTTTCTACATCTATTCTCTTAATTAAGTATAAACACATTTGACAATAAGTACAACAAGCACAAAAAAAGCCACTACATCGCAATAGTGGCTAGCATAAGAGAGAAAGAGAATTGATAAAGGTAATTCATATACCTTACAAACTTAAGATAACATCAAATGTAAGCGTTGTCAATAGTTTGTATTAAAAAAGTGCTGTCGAATGATCTACGCCAACACTTTCCTATTATTTCGTATTATCTGGATGAACAATACTTGTTGGGTTCTCAATAATATGACTTATTGAATGCCCTGATATATTTACTAAACTAAAGAATACCACAGCGACTAAAATCACAGCTGTTAGCACCTTACTTGGTTTAGACATTTTTTCATTTAAAACAGAGCCATAGAAATCCTTTTTTACCTTTTCGGTAATAACTTGCTTTGAAACGCCTAAATTTGCTTCATCAGCACTTTCTTTGTCTACTTGGTTAATAAGATAGTCATCGATACTAAACGCTTTTTGAGCCTCTTTTTGTTTCTTTTGGTACGCTGTTTTTTCTTTTTTTGATAATTTTTTAAACCAATCAATATAAGCTTTATATTTAGTGACAACTTCTTTAGTAGGACCAACTTGTTTTAAATCACCATATTGGATCCATGCGACACGATCGCATAGCATTTCAATTTGTTTTAATGAATGACTAACAAAAATAATTGTTTTTCCTTGTTCTTTAAATTCGTTAATTTTATCAACACATTTTTGATAAAAAGTATCATCGCCAACTGACAATGCCTCATCAATAATCAAAATATCAGGATCAATATGCACGGCAATAGCAAAGCCTAAACGAGATTTCATCCCACTAGAATAGCTTTTAACGGGTTGATAAACAAAATCACCTAAATCAGCAAAATTAATAATTTCATCTAAAATATCATCAATTTGTTGGTTAGTTAGACCCTGCATTAAACCTTTTAATCGAATATTTTCTAATCCGGTTAGTTGGCCTCTCAATCCAGCGCCGATAGCAATAATAGAAGTTTCTCCGCGAACATCTACAATACCGGTTGTTTGTGGAATAATCCCCGAAATAATATTGGATAACGTTGATTTACCTGAGCCGTTAACGCCAATTAAACCAAGTGTTTCTCCACTCATAACATCCATCGAGATTCCTTTAAGAGACCAAAAATGAGGTACCGTCGTACTTTTAAAAGAAAAGAATGATTTGATATGTTCAGATTTTGTTTTAAATAAGTCATATTCTTTTGTGACATTTTTTACTCTAATTTTATAATCGACCATTTTTTCAACTTCCTAAAAACGTATTTTCTTACAATTGTCATCATGTTACTAGACTTACTATCAGCCGTCAAGCAAGCACAAAACACAAATAGAACCAATCCATTTATTTTAACGCTTTAAATGAATTAGTTCTACATATGGATGATAATTTTATTTATTTTTTAATAAACTTGCAGCTGCTTCATCAACAATGACAACTACATCATCATGATTTTGTAAGAAACTTGCAGGTAGGTCTTCTGTTATAGGGCCTTCAATCATTCCCTTAATAGCTTCTGCCTTACTTTCACCAAAAGCTTCAAGTAAAATCTTGTGCGACTTCATGATTGATCCAATACCCATTGAATAAGCATATTCAGGAACATCATTTTCGTTATCAAAGAAACGTGCATTTGATTTGATCGTTGACTCCGTTAAATGAACTTTATGTGTCAAGCTATCTTCAGCTGTTCCAGGTTCATTGAATCCAATATGACCATTTTTACCAATACCCAAAATTTGTAAATCAATTGGATTATCTTCAATAATTTTGTCATAACGTTTTGTTTCTTTTTCTGAATCACTTTCAAGACCATTAGGTAAGTAAGATGTCTTAAATGGTTTTTTACTAAATAAATTTTCATTCATAAAGTAACGGTAACTTTGTGAATCTTTTTCACCTAAACCAACATATTCATCTAAGTTAACTGATGTTGAATCCGTAAAATCTAAGTCACTGGCTGTAATTGCGGCATAGGTTGTTAATGGTGTGCTTCCTGTAGCAAGTCCAAAGACTTTAGCATTTGCTTCTTTAGCAGCTTTAAAAATTTCGTAGCCTTTTTGGCCACCCTCGTTTTGGTCTTTAACAATAATTAATTTCATTTGATTGTCCTCTTTTCAATTATTTATTCCTCTAATTGGTATAGTCCAATAATACAATATCATTTTAAAAAAAGCAATAGGTCTATACCAAATAATAAACAAAAAAATGATACTACCCTTAAACAGGTAATATCATTTCTTCAATCTATCTTATTCGACAGTAACACTCTTAGCTAAATTACGAGGTTTATCAACATCATAGCCACGGTTTAGGCTTGTATAGTAAGCCAATAATTGTGCAGGCACAATACTTACTAACGGTGTTAATAAGTCAGAAACATCTGGTAATACAATTTGATCACCCTCGTTTGCTAATGTCTCTGTTGAGATGATAATTGTATTTGCTCCACGAGCCAAGACTTCTTGAACATTGCCTCGTGTATGACTTGCAGTCGGTTTATCAGTAATAATAGCTACAACTGGTGTGCCTTCTTCAATCAAGGCAATAGTTCCATGTTTTAATTCACCAGATGCAAAACCTTCCGTTTGAACATAAGAGACTTCTTTTAATTTAAGTGCAGCTTCAATTGAAACATCGTAATCAATACCACGACCAATATAGAAAGCGTTACGCGTTTCACTTAAGAATTCTTTCGCTAAGTCATTAATTGAGTCTTTATCATCAACCATAGCTTGCATAGCATTTGCAACCATTGTTAATTCATGATAAACATCAAAATTAAGAGCTTTTGTTTGTTTTGTAACTGTTCCTAACGCTTTTGCTAAAAGTGCTTCAACGGCAATTTGAGCTGTATATGCCTTAGTTGAGGCAACTGCTATTTCAGGACCAGCATGTAATAATAACGTATATGTTGCCTCACGAGAAAGTGTAGAATTTGCTGAATTTGTAATTGTTAAACTTGGGTACATCATTTCGTTAACTTTTACAAGAACCTGACGGCTATCAGCTGTTTCACCACTTTGTGATAAGAAAATAAAGAATGGTTTTTCTGAAAGTAATGGCATATGATAACCAAATTCTGAAGCAACATGTACTTCTGTTGGTACATTAGCTAAACCTTCAAATAATTCTTTTCCAACTAATCCGGCATGGTAACTTGTCCCTGCAGCAACAATATAGATGCGATCAGCAGCTTTCATTGCGTTTAAAATACTATCATCAATTTTAACAGTTTCTTCATTTTCAACATACTCACTCAATAAACGTCGCATAACAGCTGGTTGTTCATCGATTTCTTTTAGCATGTAGAATGGATATGCGCCTTTTTCTGAATCGCTATCATCCATTTCAACATGATATGAATCACGTGATACGGCTTCACCAGCTTTATTTTCAATTTCAATAGAGTCAGGTTTAACAATAACCATTTCACCATCCATGAGTTCAATGAAGTCATGTGTTTCTTTCAACATTGCCATGGCATCACTGCAGACAACATTAAAGCCATCCCCAACACCAATTAATAAAGGACTCTTATTCTTAGCCACAAACAATGTTTCTGGTTCTTCACGATCCATCATCAAGAAAGCATATGAAGAACCTTCAAGTAATGATAAAACTTTTTTGAATGCTTGTTTAGCAGTTAAATTTTCTTTATTTGCAAAATATCCAATTAATTGAACAACAACCTCAGTATCTGTTTCACTAACAAAATTTACGTCTTTTAAATATTGTTCTTTTAACTCAGAAAAATTAGTGATAACGCCATTATGTACAAGGTAAAAGCGGCCATCTTCAGAAACATGAGGATGGGCATTAAATTTACTTGGTACGCCATGTGTTGCCCAACGCGTATGTCCAATTCCAGCAGTTCCATGAACCTTATCATCAATGGCCGACTTCAAATTCGAAATACGTCCAGCCTCTTTAACAAGGTAATCTTCACCCGTTTTGTTATCAACAAAAATACCGGCTGAATCATAACCACGGTATTCTAATTTTTCCAAACCATTAATTAAAATTTCAACAGTATTCGTTTTTCCTGTTACGCCAACAATTCCACACATAGTTTATGTCATCCTTTTTTTAAATGTATTTTTTATTATTATTTTAAAATTGGTATAGATGTTTAAAAAACAAGTAACCCTTATCAATATCTATTAATATACCTTTCTGATATTTTTTTGTCAAGAATTAATATATTGGTCTATATTTTAAATCAACTTTAAAATAAAAAAAGAGTCATTTGAATTTTCATTCAAATGACTCTTTCGCTTAATTTCTAAACGCCCATTTCAGTTTGAACTGTTTGCACAATTCGATCAACATAAGCTTTAACTTCTTTTTCTGTTGGTGCTTCGGCCATAACACGTAATAAATTTTCAGTTCCACTAGGTCTCACAAGAACTCGGCCATCGCCGGCCATTTCTGCTTCAACTTCTGCAATACTATCTTTAATTTTTTGATTATCTAATGCAGCTTGCTTATCTGTCACTCTAACATTCACAAGTTCTTGTGGATAAGTCTGAACAGCTGCAGCTAATTCAGATAACTTCTTGCCTGTTTTCTTCATAACATTTAGCAATTGAATAGCAGTTAGCATCCCATCACCAGTTGTATTGTAATCTAAGAATACAATATGTCCAGATTGTTCGCCACCAATGTTGTAACCGTCAGCACGCATTTTTTCAACAACATAACGATCACCAACTTGTGTTTTAACTGATGTTAAATCAGCTGCTTCAAGTGCTTTGTATAGTCCAATATTACTCATAACAGTTGTCACAACTGTTTCTTTTTTCAAGCGACCACGTTCATTCATGTATAATCCACAAATGTACATAATTTTATCGCCATCAATAATATTACCTAATTCATCAACAGCAATACATCTATCACCATCGCCATCAAAAGCAATCCCGGCTTCAAGCTTATTTTCAACTACAAATTTAGCTAATCCTTCTGGATGTGTTGAACCAACGCCATCATTAATATTTAATCCATCAGGCGAAGTTGCCATTGTTTCAAATTCAGCATTTAAATCAGCAAACAAACGTGAAACAAGTCCACTTGTTGCGCCATTAGCTGAATCAATTCCAACATGAATTCCTTCTAAATCATCAGGAATTGTTTGTTCCAAAAATTGTGTATATTTCAGTACACCTTCTGGATAATCTGCTAATACTCCAAGGCCTTCACCTTCTGGTCTTGGCAAATCATCAGAATCTTTTTCTAATAAAACTTCAATTTCTTCTTCTTGTTCATCAGATAGTTTATAACCATCCGCACCAAAAAATTTAATGCCGTTATCTTGAACGGGATTATGTGAAGCTGAAATCATAATTCCAGCAACTGCATTTTGGGCACGTACAAGGTACGCTACACCAGGTGTTGAAATAACGCCTAATGAGAGTACTTCAATCCCAACTGATAATAACCCTGAAATCAAAGCTTGTTCAAGCATTTGACCAGAGATTCGTGTATCACGCGCAACAAGCACTTGTGGTCTATCGTTATTTTCAAGTTGTGCATGCTCTGATAGAACATACCCACCTAAACGTCCCAATCTAAATGCTAACTCAGGACTTAGTTCTTTATTTGCAATTCCTCTAACACCATCTGTACCAAAATATTTCATTATTTTCTCCTCACTAATTAATTAATTTAATGCGTTCGTTGATTCACTTGAACTACTTGAACTATCAGAACTTGTCGATGAAGACGAAGTAGCACTTTCACTACTTTCTGAACTGGTTTCAGAGCTCGTCGATGTCTGATCAGTTGTTGTTTCACTACTTTCAGTTTTTGATGCTGCGGTTCCACCAGAAGCACTAATTTTTACTTTAACAGATTCTGGATTTGATGAAATTAAATTATTCTTATCCAAATCGATACTAATTGTTTTCGTAACGGAATCACTAATCTTATTAATTGGTACCACAACATCAAGTTTACTTAATTTGCTTAAGGTTGATTCTGTACCCGTTACCGTTACTTGTTTTGTATCACTTGAAAACTTATACGTCTTCCCAGATACGCCAGTTCCACTTGAAACAAAATTCAAAGGTAATTTTTTAGTGGTTTTAGTACTCTCAACCGGTATTGTAACACCGACTGTTGATGGGGTCATGACGACATTTAAAGTTTTACCATTTACATCTAAGGCCTCAAGTAAGACTTCTTGTGAAATTGTTGACTTGATCTGATTGCTGCTGACATTTACTTGTGCAACCACTTCTGAAATAGCATTCACATCGCCTTCCGCACCGGATGCAGAAATCGTATTATTATCTAAAACAGGCGTCCCACTCTTATACCCTTGCGCTAAACGACGTTCATTAAATTTCACCTGAATAGGGAATGTCGTTGTCTTACGTTTTTGTATATTAACAGAAATTGTAGCGGGACTAATTTTATAACTAATTTCTTTGTTTAATCCTTCTGCTTGTAACTTAACAACATGTTTTCCAGGATTTAAACCCTTTAAATCAGCAAACACTCTAAAGTTTTGTGTATTCACAGTTGTTGTAATTAAAGCGCCAGGACCGTCCAATGTTAATTTTACATTTTTAGGATATCCAGTAATAAAGTATTTATCACTATCGGCCGTAATTTGTAGGCCAGCCTCAATCGTTTTTGATTCATTTGCAACTAGACTCGTTGTTTTTGAATCGGAAAAATTATTTGTATTTGCTAACTGATCATAATTAACATAAACAAATAATAAAATTGCTAAAATTAAAGAGGTTCCAATAAAAAATGAGCGACTATTAAAAAATTTATTTAGATTCATTTTTTATCCCCCTTACGCCCGAAATGTTCAAAAAATTCCCAGAAAGGGTTGTTCTTTTTAGGTTCATCATCTTTAATTAATTCAGTATTCAATAATTTAAGGTAATCTTCTTGTGATAAATCACGAATAAGTTCGTTATTTCGCGTAATTGTCACTGAACCTGTTTCTTCTGACACAACAATCGTAATTGCGTCGGTTACTTCACTGATACCTACTGCAGCACGATGCCGAGTTCCTAATTCTTTTGGAATTAAGTTACTTTCAGATAATGGTAAGTAAGCCGCCGCAACAGCTATTTTATTATCTTTAATAATTACCGCGCCATCATGCAATGGTGTATTGGGAATGAAAATATTGATTAATAATGCACCCGTAATTTCAGCATCTAATGCAATTCCGGTTTCAATATAATCTTCCAATCCAGTGTTCATTTGGATAGTAATTAATGCCCCAATTCGACGTTTTGACATATATTGAATAGCTGAGTCTAGTCCAGCAATCATATGTTCTTCGTCTTTGTTTTTCTGTTTACCTCTTGAAAAAAATGATCCACGACCAAGATGTTCCAATCCACGTCTTATTTCCGGTTGGAAAATAACAACCATGGCGATAACACCCCAATTGATAACTTGATCCATAATCCAAGATACAGTTTGTAGCCCAACGACCACACTAATTAGCTTAATCACAACAATAATTATGATTCCTCTAAAAAGTTGAACCGCTTTTGTTCCTCGTAAAAGTACCATGAGTTCATAAACAACAAACCAGACAACGATAATATCTAGTATATTGACCATATGCCCCCACGTTACAAGACCACCCCAGTTAATGGACATCACTCGGCCTCCTCTATTTTATTAACCGTTTTATTATACCACGTTGTTAGATTTGTTTCCTCATCCCGCCATATTTTCTATTATCTACCGGATTATTAATTTGATTTCATCTCATTTTTTGCTACACTGAAGTTACTATAGAAAAGGATGACCATTATGATAAATACAAATGTAAAGCACGGTATCAGATTATTTTTTATATGTTACTTAATTATTATTTACTTATTCGTTTACAACCAACAATCACCTTTTAATTTTTTACTCTTAAATACATTTTTAGGTTATCTGCCAATTGAATTAGCTTTTCACATCAAAGATAAATTATCAAATACTTATTTTTGGCTGTTAACAGCAGCTTGGCTATTCTTTTATCCGAACGCGCCTTACCTATTAACTGATATTTTTCATTTAAGCTTACTGCATCCCTATGACATAATGACAGGATTAATTAAATTAGATATTCATATGTGGCTAAACTATACTTATTTGTTGGTAAGTACCTTATCATGTACGTTACTTGCACTCGTTGGATTTTCTCAAATTGCCGACCAAATTAAAGAACGACTACACTTAACACCTTATTATTTTCGTTATGTCGTTATATTTGGCCTAACTATTTTGTCATCTGTCGGTGTCTATATTGGTCGTTTTTTAAGATTACACACTGTTTACCTACTAACATCACCAAAATTAACATTAAAATTGATTGCCGATATGTGGACAATTAAAATGTTAGCTTTTGTCGTTTTACTAACAATAGTCCAACTAGTTATTATCATTTGCTTAGAAGTCTATAGAAAAACAATAAAATAGGTGTAACTCGCATATAAATTGCGAGTTACACCTATTTTTTAGTCCTCTTCAGAAAGCATAATAACATTTTCAGAATAATTAATATATTCACGTAAACTTGACGCTAATGACCATGTAATATAGCCTCGTTCCATCAATTCCTGCATCGCAGAACGTTCAGCCGCAATAGCCTTTAATCTAAGTTGGTAACTTTGTTCCTCAGATTCGGCTTGATTAATATTTTTGGTCCGTTTTAATGTTTCGATACGATTACGATAATAAACAATCAAATGATACATAGCTTGCTGCTTAAATTGTTGATTGCCATCATCAGATTTTTTAACATACGTTGATAGTGCTTTAATAGCTGCTTTTGCTAAAGCTTTTTCTATATTTCGTCGTTCATAAACCATTTTTAATTCTTTTTCAGAATAGAGTGTCCGTCTCACAACCTTACCTAATTGAACAAAGGCATGATTAATATTTCTAACCGTTACAAATGAGATTTTCCGATTATTAATTTGACCTAATTTCGCTTTTTGTTTCATAATTTTCTTACTAATAATTGAATAGTTTTTATTACTAATAGCCTGCTTTAATCTCATTTTATCTAACGCTTCGAGTTCTCCATCTAAAGCAATTCGCCTAATGTCTGCTTCTTCCTCAACAATTTGGCGTAATCGTTCATCATCCTGATCAGAAAACTCAAGTCGACGAATCATAAATTGATATTCTAAAATTAATTCATAGGCAACTTTTTGATTAGATTCTCGTCGTTCAGATTCCAAGCGACTAATAGCAACTCGCATAATATAAATACGAGCTTGCTTTTCATTGAACTGCGTATCTCCGCTATCACTAGTTATGATAGCATCCTCATCTTCAACTAAAGTAGCATCAGGAACCTCATTACTGGTTTTCATTATTCCTTTTTCTTTAGTTAAAAGAGGTAATATCAAAATTGCGGCTACTAAACTTAAAATAATCACGCCACCAGCAATAAATAACATTAATGAACGCTCTGGAAAAGCAGCACCTGTTTTTATTATCGTTGGGACTGTTAACACACCAGCCATTGTAATTGCACCACGAACACCTGAAAATCCTGATATTAACGCAATACGCCAACTTGGCTTTGCCTTATTTTTTGATTTATTTTTCTTAGAAATTAATAACATATTAATATACGTCCAAACAACACGAATCACGACTAAAAAGAGCCAGACGACAAAAACATCAATAATAGCCGAAAGAGTACTACTATTGTTATCTTCTAATGTCTTTGACATCGCAATTGGTAATTCAATTCCAAGAATAATAAACACAAATCCATTCAGGAGATAAACCACAATTTCCCAGGTTTTTTCAGTTACTAACTTAATTTCAGGTAAGTACGTCGCGAAAGTATTCTTACGCATACTAGAGATAACGCCAGCGACAACTACCGAAATAACACCTGATGCATGCAAAAATTCTTCCGTAAAAAGAAAAATGATGAAAGGTGTTAAAATTTGTAATATCGTATTAAAAACAACATCATTAATCCCTTGCCTCATTAAAAAATCTCGTATTGTTGAAATCAGCAACATTAACACTGCTCCCGAGATAAAACCAACAATCGCAATATACGTAAAATCACCAAGCGCCTGTCCAAATGAAAAATAGCCAGTAACCGCAGCAGCAATCGCGTATTTAAAGGCAATTAATCCACTTGCGTCATTAATTAAACTTTCACCACTAACCAAATTTAAAATATTACTTGGTAATTTTGCTTTTTCAGCAATCGATTGCACAGCAACTGGATCCGTTGGTGACAAAATAGCTGCCAGTGCGAATCCAACTGCTAATGGCATTTTTGGAATCAAAAGATGAATGAAAAATCCAACTACCACAGTTGTTAAGAAAACCAATAATATGGCATTCGCAAAAATGGAACCTCTTAATTTCCACAATTCACGTTTTGGAAATTTTCGACCATCATTAAATAATAGTGGCGCAATAAAGAGTAATAAGAACCAATCTGTTTCTAACTCAATTGAGACTTTAAAAATTAAGGCAACGACAAAGCCTAATGCTATCTGGATCAATCCAACGGGTATTGAAACCAGATAATGACTGATAACATTTGATAGTAAAACAAGTGCAGCTAAAACAATAACCGATTCAAGTAGCGGCATTTACCATCTTCCTTTCTACTTTAGTCTTCTCCGATAATTCTAACTTCCGTTTCTAATCTAACCTTAAATTTTTCCCACACAACGTTTTGAACATGCTTAATAACATCCATATAATCTGTTGCAGTAGCGCCGTCTACATTAACAATAAACCCGGCATGTTTCTTTGATACTTGTGCGCCACCAATTTGGTAGCCTTGTAACCCAGCTTCGTGAACTAGTACACCAGTATAGTGTCCATCAGGTCGCTTAAAAACACTTCCACATGATGGGTACTCTAAAGGTTGTTTAGATGCACGTAAAAAGTTAAACTCATCCATTTTTTCACGGATATCATATTTATTACCTTCTTTTAATACAAAGGTTGCTTCTAATATGATGTCATTATCATCTTGAATTTGACTATGACGATAGTCAAAGTTCATTTCTTCGTTAACTAGTGTTTTCACATAACCAGTACGTGTAATAACACTAACTTCACTCAATACCTGGCTGATATCACCATCATATGCACCAGCATTCATAAATACGGCACCACCAACACTCCCAGGAATCCCAGCAGCAAATTCAAAATTAGTCAAGCCAGCTTGGTAAGCTTCTTCTGTTGTCTCAATAAGTGAGGCACCAGCTTGCGCTATAATTTTCGTCCCAGATACAGCAATTTTATCCATATCCGTTAAAATGATTACAAGTCCACGAATACCGCCATCTTTCACAACTAGATTACTCGAATTTCCTAAAACAGTTAAAGGAATACCATTTTCATTGGCTGTATTCACCAAAATTTTAACATCTGACACTGCATCAGGAAAAGCTAAAAGATCAGCCATCCCTCCCGTTTCAGTATTTGTATATTTAGCAAGTGGTTCATTTTTTAAAATTTTAATAGATGGAAATAGTTCTACAAAAGTGTCAATTATCATTATTTATTCGATTCCTTTCAACATTTAGCAATTCCTTCTAGTTTAACACGTTCAATGTTTATTTTTCTATTTTAACGCACAAACAAGCGACTTTTAATTGTATAACCTAACTGTTATACTTTATTAACATTATTAGACCGAGTATTTTAATAACCTTATCAGTCATATCGAATTAAAAAGGAGTTAATTATGAATTTTGTTACAATGGATTTTGAAACTGCTAATAATCAGCGTCATAGCGCCTGTTCAATTGCTTTAACAGTTGTTCGAAATAATCAAATCGTTGATGAATTTTATTCACTTATTAAACCGGAAACACCTTTTAATTGGCGTAATGTTCAAATTCATGGTATTCACGAAGAAGACGTTGAATTTGCACCAAAGTTTCCAGAACTATGGTCACATATTTCGCCACTTTTCCAGAACAATAGTTTAATCGTGGCACATAATGCCCCCTTTGATAACAGTATTTTGCATAATACATTGGGTTATTATGGATTAGAGACACCCCAATTTTTATTGTTAGATACGGTTAGAACAAGTCGTAAATTATTCCCAGAATTTCCAAATCATAAATTAAATACGGTTTGTGATGAATTGGGAATCACGTTAACAAATCATCACAATGCCTTAGATGATTCCGTTGCTTGTGCCAATATCTTACTCTATCAAGAACACGAATTTGGACAAGAAATTTTAAAACCATTTGTGAAGCCAGCATAATCAAATTTAAGCACATTAATAGGGCTACTGTTTAAACTGTTATATGATGACCGTAATCAAACCAAATTGGGGGAAATTACAATGTCAATTTATGATTATCAGGTTACACTAGAAAATGGTGAAACTTATTCATTAGAAAAGTACAAGGATCACCCTTTATTAATTGTTAATACAGCCACTAAATGTGGTTTTGCGCCACAATTTAAACAATTAGAAGAATTATATGAGGATTATCAAGACCAAGGATTAGTGGTACTTGGGTTTCCATCGAATCAATTCCATCAAGAAGTCGATAATGATGCGCAAGCAGCAGCTACCTGTCGTATGACATATGGCGTTAGTTTTCCAATGCATACCATTCAAAATGTAAATGGAGAAGATGCGTTACCACTATTTAAATACCTGACTGATGAAACGCAAGGCGTGTTGGGTAGCTCAATTAAATGGAACTTCACTAAATTTTTAGTTAATCGTGATGGACAAGTTGTTAAACGTTATGCACCTAAGACTAATCCTTTAAAGATGAAACCAGAAATCGAAAAATTGGTTAAATAAAAACAAGTTAGCTGATACCCCCATTTAGAGGCTATCAGCTAACTTGTTTTTTTAGTTGAAATGGGCCAACATATTATCATATTGTAATCCATTACTTTCTAATTCGATAGTACGTAAATTATCATCATGATCATCTTTCAATAATGTAATTTTTAACCAATCATTTGGTAATTCATCCTGAATAAATTCAGACCATTCAACAACACTCACACCATCAGAATTAAAATATTCATCTAACCCTAAATCTGCGCCGCCCATCCCTTCAAGTCGGTAAACATCCATATGAAATAACGGCAAACGGCCCTCACGATATTCTCTCACAATTGGAAATGTTGGACTTTTAACGTTCCGCTTGATCCCTAACCCAACGGCTAAGCCTTTAGCAAAAGTTGTCTTTCCTGCGCCTAAATCACCATCCAATAACAAAATCATATTAGGTTCAACAAGCTGTCCAATTTTTTCGGCAATTTCTTGTGTTTCTTCTACAGAACTGACTTCAATATTCATTAATTATTTCACCATTTCATTCTAAACTTTGCGCAGCTGTAATAATACCAACCTTGTAAATTTCTTCTACGTTAGCACCACGAGATAAATCTGAAACCGGTTGGTTTAATCCTTGTAGGATAGGTCCGATAGCTTCAAATCCACCTAAACGTTGTGCAATTTTGTAGCCAATATTTCCAGATTGTAATTCAGGGAAAATGAAAACATTTGCTTGTCCTGCAACCTTTGATCCAGGTGCTTTTTGTTCACCAACACTCGGTACAAAAGCAGCATCAAATTGTAATTCGCCGTCAATCGCTTCATTTGGTGCTAGTTTTTGTGCAATTTCAGTTGCTTCTGCTACCTTTGATACCTCTGGTGCTTTAGCTGAACCTTTAGTTGAAAAACTAAGCATTGCTACTTTGGGATCAATATCAAAGAGACGAGCCGTCTGAATGCTTGCAATTGCCATTTCTGCTAATTCTTGAGCAGTTGGATTAATACTGATCGCAGCATCAGAAAATAAATACTTTTCTGTATCATTATTTCTGGTCATAATAAAGGCACCACTTGTCCGACTCACGCCTGGTTTCGTTTTAATAATTTGTAATGCAGGTCGAACGGTATCTCCAGTAGCGTGAACAGCTCCAGAAACCATCCCTTCAGCTAATCCCATGTAAACGAGCATTGTACCGAAATAATTAACATCGCGTAACATTTCTTCAGCTTGTTCAGGTGTATTTTTACCCTTACGTCGTTCAACAAAGGCCGTTTTCATCTCATTAAAATCTGTTTCAGAATATTGTTTAGGATCAAGTAATTCTACACCGATACCATCAAGAGTTAAATCGAGCTTTGTGGCTAACTCTTTCATTTTTGCAACATCCCCCAATAAAATAGGTTCTGCCAAATTATCTTCTGCTAATTTAACGGCTGCTCTTAGAATACGTTCTTCTTCCCCTTCAGGAAAAACTATTTTAATTTTTTTACTTTCAATTTTGCTTTTCAAACTTTCAAATAATGACATATCATTTCCTCCTAATTAAGTGTTACTGGGTAATTGCCAGTTAATCGGTGGCAATCCCTGACTTATTAAATTTTGATTTATTTGTGAAAATGGTTTCGATCCAAAAAAACCGCGGTAAGCAGATAACGGACTTGGATGAGGTGATGTTATCACAATATTGTGATCTGTATCAATTAATTTAATCTTATCTTGGGCTGTCTTCCCCCATAAAACAAAAATAATTGTCTGTGAAGATTCGGATAATCGTTCAATCACACCATCTGTTAATAATTCCCATCCATGATTACGATGAGAATTAGCGGCGCCATCTCTTACAGTTAAGACTGAATTTAACATCAAAACACCTTGCTCCGCCCAACTCTTCAAATAGCCATGATTAGCTGGTGGAATTCCTAAATCTGTTTCCAATTCTTTATACATATTCCGTAAAGAAGGTGGAATTTTTTCTCCTGGTAAAACAGAAAAACTCAACCCATGAGCTTGATGCTTTTCATGATAAGGATCCTGTCCCAATAAACAAACTCTAACGTCAGAAAATGGGGTCAGTTCAAAGCTTTCAAAAATGCGATTTTTTTCCGGATAAATCGTCTCATTTTGATATTCATTATCAATAAACGTTTCTAAATCAGCATATTTAGATTTTGCAAGCTCTTCGGTCAAAATGGGTTGCCAATCATTATCGACATTAATATTCATTGTCTAACACCTCACAGATTAAGTTTACCATATTAGTGAATACAAAAATAAATGATTTGATTAAAATATCGAGCGGTTTCATGTTAAAATGAAACCAGTAAATAAGATTAGAGGAGTGTTGAATTTATGATAAAAATTATTGCATCAGATATGGATGGTACTTTACTAAATGATCAAATGGTGATTTCAGAAAAAAACGCCGATGCGATTAAACAAGCACAAGCATTAGGAGTCCACTTTATCGTTTCTACTGGCCGTGGCTATACTGAAGTTAAACCTTTAATTACAGCAGCCGGGTTCAATAGTCCAATGATTACATTTAACGGCGCAGAAGTTTTAGATGGAAATGGTAAAACACTTAGTACAACACCTATTTCAAAAAAAGTCGTTCAAACTTTAGTTCAAACATTCAAAAAAGAAAATTTTTACTTTGAAATGACAACCTCAAACGGTGTTTATTCTGATAATCGTGCAAACCGTATTCAAAATGTAGCGCGTCTAATCTCTGATACAAATCCAGATACACCATTTAAAATGGCTGTTTCATTAGCTGCAGCTCGTCTTGAATTAATGAATATCAATTACGTTGATGATTACCAAACAGTCATCGATGATTCAAAAATTGATATTTTTAAATTAATTGTTTTCAGTATGGATGGTCAAGAAGAATTACTCCCTTTAAAAGCAAAAATTGAAGAAGAAGACTCACTTGTTGTTACCTCTTCTGCACCTACTAACCTTGAAATTAACAACGTAAATGCCCAAAAAGGGATTGCACTCCAAGCTTTCGCTAAAGAACTTAATATCCCAATGTCAGATGTCATGGCAATTGGAGATAACTTAAATGATGTTTCTATGTTAAAAGTTGCAGGCGTCAGTTACGCCATGGAAAATGGCCACGACGAGGTAAAACGTATTGCCAATCATTCAGCAAAAACAAATTCTGAAGATGGTGTTGGCTTAGCTATTCTTGAACAGTTAGCTGAAAAATAAATCGATTGAGACTAAAAAGTGTAATTAATTAGAAAAAATAAGTCTATAAAAACTGTTGTTGATAGTAGTTTAAAAACTATTACCAATAACAGTTTTTTTACAACGAAAAAAACAAAAGCCATAAGACTTTTGTTACGTAATCAATCAGCCCTGTTACTCTCCAACTATCAATTATGAAACCCATAATACGTCGCTAACCAATTTGGTACTTATCTTTATTCAGTTGTTAGTAACACGATTACTTTCCCAAAACTATCCTGATTTTGTAAGTAAGCATGCGCTAAAGGAACTTCACTTAGTTTGAAGTTTTTTTCTGGTTTCACATCAACATCATATTTTGAAATGTAGTCCAACAGATCATTCAATTTATCCTGACTGACATTGTCAGAGTAAAAACTAGTGAGGTAACTATTTTTCTCGATATCTATAATCGGATCAAATTCTTCTAAAAACCATTTACCTCCTAATTGTCCCGTACTACATAAAATGCCTCCTTCGTTTAAATGTTGAAAACTATCTTTTATAGTGGCAGGGCCAATTAATTCTAAAATTTTGTCATACTTCTTTTCAGTCTCTAATACACCAGTCTTATCTATTATTACATCATTAAAACCAGCGGACAATAATTGCTCATTTTTTGCTTGGCTCCGACTAGTACCATCAATTACAATATCAGGATATCTGGCCTTCAACAATTTAAGAAATGAAATACCTACTCCACTTGTGGCGCCTCTAACTAAAATTTTATCTTTTTTTGTAATTTTTAAGTTTTTCATTGAACCAAATGCTGTATAGTACGTTTCAGGAATAGTCGCAAGTTCTTTCCAAGATATATTTGTTGTTATTGGATATATTTGGTTATTTGGTAATGCTACATATTCAGCATAGCTGCCATCAAATGCGCGTCCCATTTCTCCCATAATGGAAATAACTTTTTTCCCTATAGGTAATCTTTCAGGATCGCTCGTTTCTTCAACAACACCCACACATTCAATGCCTAAAACCCTAGGAAACAAAACAGTTGGCGATTTTCCCTCTCTCGTAAAAATCTCCGATCTATTGATACCAAACCCTTTTATTTTAATTAAGGACCAGTTAGCTTTTATTTTAGGTAAATTTACCTCTTGGTAAATAAGCTTATCTGTTCCTCCTGCTTCATTAACAACAATTGCTTTCATAATTTTACTTTTCTCCTTTGCTAAAAAGCTTTTTTCAATTCAAATCATCGTAAACATCCTAATTTTTAGTAACTATACATAAAAAATCCTAACCACCACGCGAAGTGATTAGGACCTTTTACAATGCTTGCCCCACCAAAAATTAATGAAAGGCCGAAAGATTTAATTAGTTTGCACTTTTTATGCATTTAAAACTTTGTTTAAGAAATCTTTTGTTCTATCATTTTGCGGATTACTAAATATTTCATCTGGTGTACTACTTTCTAAAATGTAACCATCAGCCATAAAGACCACACGATCAGCCACTTCTTTAGCAAAACCCATTTCATGTGTGACAACAACCATTGTCATACCATCCCTCGCAAGTTGTTTCATAACATCTAAAACATCCCCAACCATTTCTGGATCAAGTGCAGACGTTGGTTCATCAAATAACATAATATCTGGTTTCATTGCAAGTGCGCGTGCGATTGCGACACGTTGTTTTTGACCACCAGATAACGAAGCAGGTGCAGCATCTGCTTTATCACTCAAACCAACTTGGGATAAAAGACGTTTTGCTTCCTTAGTTGCTTCTTCTTTTGTTTCTTTTTTTAATTCAACAGGCGCTAAAATAATATTTTCAAGAACGGTTAAATGTGGAAACAAATTAAAATGTTGAAATACCATGCCAATATTTTGACGAACAACATTTAAATCAGTTTTTGGATCACTTATATCATGCCCCTCAATAATAATTGAACCGGAAGTTAAATCTTCTAATTTATTTAAACAACGTAAAAAGGTACTTTTCCCAGAACCGGAAGGTCCAATCATGCAGACAACTTCTTTTTCTGCAACTGAAATATCTAACCCCTTCAAAACTTCATTTGAACCATAGTTTTTTTTCAAATTTTTAACTTGAATTTTAGCTGCCATTATTTAATCTTCCTTTCGACTAAATTAGATAACCACGTTAATAACGTTATGATAACGAGATAAATCACCGCGATAATCAACCACATCTTGAATCCTTCAAGGTTTCTTGCGATTATAATCTTACCTGTTTGCGTTAATTCTAAAATACCGATAACAGATAAAATTGACGTATCTTTCAACGTAATAATAAATTGATTAATAAATGATGGAATCATAATCTTAATTCCTTGTGGCATAATGACTTTCATCATTGCTTTTCCATAAGGTAATCCTAGACTACGAGCAGCTTCCATTTGGCCATTATCAACAGCCTTAATCCCACCTTTAACAAAGGCCGCTGTATACGCACCTTCATTTAACGTTAAGGTTATAATACCTGCCACAAATGCTGGAATCTTGCTCCCGGTTAAATTAGGAATACCAATGTAGATAAAGAAGGCCAATACAATTAGCGGTAGGCCACGGAAAATGTAAATTAATGTACTTGAAAGCCCATTAAGCCATTTATTTGGCGCAACACCCATCATACCTAAAATAATCCCTAAAACTGTTGCACAAACAATAGCCACAATTGTTAATAACATTGTTTGTTTAAATCCTTCTAATAATGAGCCACTATTTGTTTTCAATAAACCTAAAATTGTTCGAGAATTTTTAGAGTTAGCATTTTTTGCGTTCGTTCCAGTGTACTTATCAACAATCTTTTTATATTCACCGTTAGCTTTAAGTTTCTTTAGCCCGGCATTAAATTTTGTTATTAATTCTTTATTTTGCCCTTTTTTAACGGCGAATCCATATTCACCTTTTTCATATGTTTTACCAACTACTTTCATTTCAATACCATTCTTAACACCATATGCTAAAACTGGTTTATCATCAAAAGTCGCATCGGAATTTCCTGTCACAACATCGTCATACATGTTACTTGAATCATCAAAAGTTGTTGTTGTAATATTATATTGTTTTTTAATTGAGTTTACGAATTCTCCGGCAGCTGTACCAACTTTAATCGCTACCTTTTTCCCTCTTAAATCATCCAAAGATTTAATTGAACTGTTTTTACCAACAGCCATAGCTACCCCAGCTTCATAATAACTATCTGAGAAATCAAATTTAACACGACGTTCTGGAGTTATCATCATACCAGCCATAACCCCATCAATTTGGTTAGCATCTAATGCTTGAACCGCTGCATTAAACCCTAAGGCTTTAATATCAACTTTAAATCCTTCCTCTTTAGCAATGGCTCGCATTATATCCATATCAATACCAACATATGATTTACCATCTTCTGCTTGATATTCAAATGGTGCATAAGTTACATCAGTCCCGATTGTATACGTCTTTTCTGCTGCATTTACTTGATTACTATGTAAAAATAATAAAAATACACATGCGACCATGATTGACATGATCATTGACTGCCATTTTTTCATAATATCCTCCCCAAAACATTTTGATGTAACATAATATAACATATCTACACTTAGCAAGCAATTTAGTTGTTTTGACAATTATTTAAGTACCCTATACACTAGAGATATTCAGGAAAGGATGGTTTATATGATTATTAGAAGAGCAACAAAAAAAGATGCACACGAGGTCGTTCCTTTAGTGAATATTATTTTAGAAGATATGGAAATTCCTATTCTTCAAGAAATTCCATTACCCGACCTATTCAAAGTGCTAGAGCTTGCATTTGAAACAGAAGACTACCGTTACAGCTACGGTCGTGTTCAAATTGCCGATATTGATGGTAAGGTTGCTGGGATAGCATTTGGTTATCCGGATGAAGATGAAGACCATCTTGATCTTGCTATGAATCAATTTTTCCCACAAATTGGTTTACCTGAAACAACTGAACTCTTTCCAGACTCAGAAGTTTATCCAAATGAATGGTACCTTGATACCCTTGCTGTTTCACCAGATTTCCAAGGACAAGGCATCGGCACAAAACTTCTAGAGTCTCTTCCCGAGATTGCCCGTGCAGCTGGAAAAACAAAGATTGGCTTAAACGTCGACTTTGCAAATCCTAAAGCAGAAAAGTTATACACAAAAATGGGCTTTAAAACTGTTGGTAACATGATTATTAGTGGTCATGACTATCATCATATGCAAAAAGATATTTAAATAAATAAAAAGGTCTGCTAAAAATAAATTTAGCAGACCTTTTTTCATATCTTTATTCTAAAACTTTTACAGTAACTGTCTTTTTACCCCATGTGTAACATCTTGCATTTGAGATAAAATGCACATCAATTCGGTTTCCTTTAATTGCTGAACCTGTATCGCCAGCAATCGCAACACCATAACCAGATACCCAGACAACAGTTCCTAGCGGAATAACTGAAGGATCCACAGCAATTTGTTGTGGATTAGTTAACAAACTTAACCCATATGATCCATGAGTTCCCATCCCTGGTGCATTTGTTGAATAAGCCGTTGCGACCATTTGTAACGTTTTCTTAGTTGATTTGCCAGAAGTATCGTTGCTTGCTTTTTGGTCAGTACTTCCTTTTTTATCTGATGAATCATCACTTTCAGCCTTTTTAGCTGCTTCTTTTTTAGCAGCTGCTGCTGCCTTAGCATCAGCTTTAGCCTTTGCTTCTCTTGCTTTTTTTGATAACTCAGCATCTTTAGCCTTTGTTACTTTGGCTAAATCTTTCTTTGCGTCACCTAAAGTATCTTTTAACGCTGCTAATTGTTTATTCATTTCTTTTGTTTCTTGTTTTGTTTCAGATTGTTTTAATTTCAATGATTTTTGTTCAGATTCCAAATGCGCTTTAGCATCTTCCATGGTTTTGATATTAGACGCAACATCTTTCATCGTTTTGTTATCAGCAGATTGTAAAACAGAAACTGCGTAAACACGGCTAATAAAATCACCAGCATTCTTTGCTTCAAGAATAGCCGTTACCATTTTACTACTTGAATCATTAACTTGTAGACTTCTTAATCTATCTTTAGCATTTTCAATACGTGTATCTAATTGTTTTTGTTCATTACCAATTGATTTATCTTGTGAACCAATTTTCTTTTCTTTATCAGAAATTTCTTGATTTAATTTATCAATTTTTGCATACTCATCATTAATACTCGTTAATGACTTTGAAATTTTTGAATTAGCAGTTGTTACTTTCTCTTGTGCAGCTGATTCTTGTTTTTTTAAATCACTGATAGATGTTGCACTAACAGAAACCGAACCACCTAATAAGCAAAGTATAACTGCCGTAAAACCAATAATATTTCTAATTTTCAAAATAATACTCCTTTTTGTAAATAACTTTATTACCCATTTCTAGAGTATATCGAACCGACAAGTCAGACATGTGTCAGGCATATTACAAAACATCACTCATATTACAACTCTATGACTAACGTACCCTCATTTTCAGAAATAATCATTTTATTTGAGTTCATTTTCAAAACCGTTTCATTTTGAGCCTGAAATATGCTATGATATGTAGATTATACAAACGAATAGTGAGGGTATTAAATGATAACTGTAAGTAATGTAAGTTTAAGTTTTTCAGACCGTAAGTTATACGATGACGTTAATTTAAAATTCACGCCTGGTAATTGTTACGGACTAATCGGTGCTAATGGCGCTGGTAAATCAACATTTTTAAAGATTTTATCTGGTGAAATAACACCAAGTACAGGTAAAATTTCATTAGATCCAAATGAACGTATGACAATGCTACAACAAAATCATTATGGCTTCGAAGAATATACTGTTCTTGAAACAGTCATTATGGGTTACAAAGAACTCTATGCTGTTATGGAAGCAAAAGATGCTATTTATGCAAAAGCTGATTTTTCTGATGAAGATGGTATCAAAGTTGCTGAACTAGAATCTGACTTTGCTGAAATGAATGGTTGGGAAGCTGAATCAGAAGCTTCAACTCTTTTACAAGGCTTAGGCTTCGCTGAAGATATGCAAAATAAAAAGATGAGCGAACTAACAGAAAGTCAAAAAGTTAAGATTTTGCTTGCACAAGCACTTTTTGGTAATCCTGATGTTCTCTTACTTGATGAACCTACTAATGGGTTAGACATCAAATCAATTAACTGGTTAGAAGATTTCTTAATTAACTTCTCAAATACCGTTATTGTTGTTTCTCATGATAGACATTTCTTAAATAATGTCTGCACCCACATGTGTGATGTTGATTTTGGTAAAATCAAATTATTCGTTGGTAATTACGACTTCTGGATGGAATCAAGTGCCTTAGCTTCAAAACTTGCAAATGATTCTAACGATAAAAAAGAAGCTAAAATCAAAGAATTACAAGATTTCGTTGCACGATTCAGTGCTAACGCTTCTAAATCTAAACAAGCAACTTCTCGTAAGAAAATGCTTGAAAAAATCACACTTGATGATATTCAACCTTCATCACGTCGCTACCCATTCATTAACTTTGAAATCGACCGTGAAATTGGTAATGATTTATTATCAGTTAGTGGCGTTTCAAAAACAATTGATGGCGTAAAAGTTTTAGATAATATCTCATTTAGTTTAGGCAAAGATGATAAAACAGCCTTTACAAGTGAAACTGATATTGCTGTTACAACATTAATTAGAATTCTTTCTGGTGAATTAGAACCAGATACAGGTACAGTTCAATGGGGTGTAACAACATCACAAGCTTACCTTGCTAAAGATAATAACGACCAATTCGCTGATGAACATTTAACAATTATCGATTGGTTACGTCAATTTGCTTCTAAAGCAGAAAGTGATAACACTTTCTTGCGTGGATTCTTAGGTCGTATGTTATTTTCTGGTGAAGAAGTCGATAAAGAAGTTGGCGTCTTATCCGGTGGAGAAAAAGTTCGTTGTATGTTATCAAAAATGATGTTAACAAGAAACAACGTTCTTTTACTTGATGATCCTACTAACCATTTAGATTTGGAATCAATTACTTCATTGAATGAAGGTCTTTCAAATTATAAGAGTGCTCTATTATTCGGCTCTCATGATCGTGAGTTCATTCAAACAATCGCTAACCGTATCATCGAAGTAACACCAAACGGTCTTGTTGATCGAGCAGATACTACTTATGATGAATTCTTAGAAAATAAAGATGTTCAAGATCAAATTGCTGGTCTTTACAAACAAGCTTAATAACTAAAAAGGAAGCAACCAATTTCAAAATTGGTTGCTTCCTTTTTTATTAGTAATTTTTAAGTACGCGTTGAATTTGGCGTTCCTGATCTCGACGTTTAATTGTTTCACGTTTATCGTAATCATTCTTCCCTTTTGCAACACCGATTAGTACTTTTGCAAAGCCGTTTTTAATGTACACTTTCAAAGGGACAATTGTAACACCCTTATTTTTAGTTGCTTCATCAAATTGAGCTATTTGTTTTCTATGCAATAATAATTTACGATTTCGAAGTGGATCATGATTGAATTGATTTCCTTGATCATACGTTGAAATATGAACATTCATCAGCCAAGCTTCACCATTTCTAATTTGCGCAAATCCATCTTTTAGATTAATACGACTATTTCGAACGGATTTAATCTCAGTACCTGTTAAAACGACACCAGCCTCAACCGTATCTTCAATGTTATAACTGTGTCTTGCTTTTTTATTCTGGGCTAAGGGTTTATCAAAAGATGACTTTTCTTTTCGCAATCTTAATCCCCCCGATATTATTTTTGACGTGTATTATTTTTTCTTGGTGCTGTGTTTTTATTAGCTGATTTGTAGAATGGTTTCTTTCCATTACTATTTCCAGCAGCTGGTTTACCATTACGGTTATAAGGTTTCTTGTCTCCTGGACGACCATTACCTGGACGTTTGAAGTTTCCACCTTTACCTCGTAAATCAGAAGTTGGTGTGTTTTGTGGATTAACAATTTCAAAATCAATCGCACTTTGCTCAATATCAACTTTAGCAACTTTTACTTCGATTGGTTGACCAATTCTGAAAGTTCTCTTGGTTCTCTTACCTACTAATGCCATATGCATATCTAAATATTCATAATAGTCATCCTTCATATTACTAATATGAACAAGACCTTCAACAGTATTTGGTAATGAAACGAAGACACCAAACTTCATAACTGAGCTAACAACACCTTCAAAGGTTTCACCAACATGATCAGCCATGTATTCAGCTTTTTTCATTGCGTCAGTATCACGTTCGGCATCAATTGCGCGACGTTCCATTTGTGATGTATGTGTTGTAAGTTCAGGTAATTGTTCAGCATATTTTTCTTTTTGAGTGTCCCCAATACCATTTTCTTCGTAGAAACGAATTAAACGATGAACCATCAAATCAGGGTAACGTCTAATTGGTGACGTAAAATGCGTATAATCAGTAGCAGCTAAACCAAAGTGACCTAATGATTCATCAGTATATTTAGCTTGTTGCATACTTCTAAGTAACATAACAGAAACCATTGATTCTTCAGGTTTACCAGCTACTTCTTTTAAAACACCTTGTAACATTTTAGGTGTTACATTCTTACTATCACCTTTAACAACGATACCAAAACTGGTTAAAGTTTCGAAGAAACGCATTACTTTTTCATTCTTAGGTGTTTCATGCACACGGTAAACAAAAGGTACTTTTAATTTATCGTAATGAGCTGCAACAGTTTCATTTGCAGCTAACATAAATGATTCAACTAAACGTTCACTTGTTCCACGAGTTCTAATTTGAATATCAATTGGGTGACCCGCTTCATCAACGATAATCTTAGATTCATTATCATCAAAACTAATTGCACCACGTTTTTTACGCATTTTTTCAAGAATTTTGTGTAATTCGCCCATTGTTTCAAACATTGGGACCAATTCTTCATATTTAGCTTTCGTCTTTGCATCATCTGATTCAAGAATCTTGTTAATGGCTTTGTAAGTCATACGTTCTGTCGTTTTAATCACACTTTGGAAGATTTTGTGGTTAACAACATAACCTTCTGGTGTAATTTCCATTTCACAACTCATAGCAAGGCGTTCAACTTTTGGATTCAATGAACAAATACCATTTGATAATTTGTGAGGCAACATTGGAATAACACGGTCAGTTAAATAAACACTCGTTCCACGTTCGTATGCTTCACGATCAAGTGGTGTGCCTGGTTGGACATAATGCGAAACATCAGCAATATGCACACCTAAATGGTAGTTCCCGTTATCAAGTTTCCAGGCAGTAACAGCATCATCTAAATCCTTAGAATCAATACTATCAATTGTTACCAATGTTTGGTCCGTTAAATCAACACGGCCAATTTTTTCTTCTGGTAGCACAACTTCTGGAGTTGCTTCAGCTTGAGCCATAACATCTTCAGGAAATTCACTAGGAATATCATGTTGATAAACAACTTGTAAAATATCCATACCTGGATCGTCTTTGTTACCCACAACTTCTTTAACCAATGTTTCAATAACTAATGGTTTTTCACTTGTTGGGTAAGCAGTAATATCAGCTGTAATAACTTCTCCGGCAACTGGATGTAAACCAACCCCTGTTACCAATAAGTTATAACGTTGTAATTTCTTGTTTTTAACAACTAAATGGCCAATTATTCCTGAATTTTCAAGGTCAGATGGTTCAACTTCAAATTCACCAACAATTGATGTTACATTATGTTCAACAATTTTATTAACTTTACCTTCAGGACCACGGTCATCCCCAGGTTTAGCAGCACTTGTAATCTCAATCTCAACACTATCACCATTTAAGGCAGACATTGTTTGTGTTGGATTAACGAAAACATCAGGTTGTTCTGGATCAATCGTAACGAATCCAAATCCACGATCATTTGCATGAAAAATACCCACTAATTGTGGTGTTTGAAGTGCAATTTGAAATTTGCCTTCTGATGTAATTTTCACTTCACGTTTACGTTCCATTTCAGCAAGTGTTTTAACAAGTTCTTTGAACGCATCCTGGCCTTCTAATTTAAGGGCAGCTGTTAATTCTTCAACACTGAAAGATTCATTTTCTTTAATTTTTAGTTCTTTTAATATAAGTTCTTGCATCTTTTTATCCATGTATACCTCGTTTTCATATTCGTATTTGCGTTACATTTATTTATTATTAATTTTATTTTATTTCTAAATAAAAGCCTCCTGCTGCAACAATTGTTTGCACAGGAGGCTTTCTTTATTATTATTTTGAGGCCAAATAGACAAGTCCTAGAGCTAGACAGAAAAATAAAACGCCCAAGACAAAGGTTACTTTTTGCATAAATGCTTCGAATCCACGTGGTTTTTGTTTGCTAAATAAATCGTCAGCACCACCACCGCCACCAGATAAAGCACCTGAAGCGTTATTTGTTTTTGCAGGTTGCATCATAACAGCGATAATCATTAAGACTGAAACGATGATAATTAAAATTGTTAGTATGTTAGTCAAATCATTTACCTCCTTAACCCAATTACGTAATCTATATCTATACTAATTTAGCACAGTTTGCATTAATTTTCCACCGTTATTATTTTATTAAAGTGATTCAAATCCGGATAATGTATCCATTTCTGTCTTAAGTTTAGGTCGATTTTGGTGCTCAGTCAAAAGAACTAATGTATCTCCTGCTTTTAAAACCGTCACACCATGTGGAATTAATTGCTTTTCACCACGTCTAACCGTGATTAATAAGCTATTTTCAGGCCAAACTACTTCTGAAACTTTTTTATTTTCTAAATTTGATCCAGCAAAAATAGGCGTCTCAAGTCGGTCCTTTTTACCGCCCAAATCAATTTCATTTTGACCAATTAATTTTTTAAGTAAAGAATCGTAGATAGGTGCGCCGCCTAAAATATCAATAACTAAAAATGAAACTAATGAAATAATGGCTAGTGGCATTAAGTGATGTAAACTACCCACCATTTCCGTAACTAATAAAATAGCTGTAAAAGGTGCTTTACCAATTCCAGCAAAGTACCCGGCCATTCCAAAAATAATAAAATCAGTTATATATTTAGCTGGTAACAACCCTAACATTATCATAACAGTTGCATACCCAGCGCCAATAATAGCGCCTAATGTTAGAATAGGCAGAAAAATACCACCTGGTAATCCAGAACCATAGGATATCATTGAAAAGATAAATCTTAAAAGAAAGAGTCCCAATAAAACGGTCAATGATTTACTTTGAACTAGACTTAAAATAATCTCATTACCGCCACCTAAAGTTTGTGGTAAGTATAATCCAATCGGAATAACTAAAATAAAAGGGACAATTGAGCGATAAAAAATCGGAATTTTATGTAGAATATTATATAAATCAGTCGATTTAAGTAATACGTTTTGATACAGATAGCCTAGGAGGCCCAAAATAAGCCCTAAAGCAATCAAATGCCAGTATTGTAACAATGATAAGGTCTGAATATCCATCATTTGTAGCGCCGGTTTTAGACCGAAAAAATGCAATGAAATATAATTGGCTGAAATTGAACTAGCTAATGCTGTTGTCCAAATCAACGGTGAAAAATTATGATACACTTCCTCTAATATAAAAAGCGTACTCGCAATTGGTGCATTAAAAGCTGCGGATAGACCTGCAGCGCCACCACCTGCAATCAGAATGCGGCGTTCCGATTCAGTATGTTTAGTCATCTCTGCGAATCCTTGTCCGACTGCTGCACCTAGTTGAATAGATGGGCCTTCACGGCCGAGGAATAGCCCTGATCCAATGCCTAAAACACCACCGATAAATTTTCGCCATAAAACTGACCACCAACGCATTTCAAGATTACCAGCAAGCTGGCCCTCTACTTGCGGAATACCGGATCCCATAATATTTGGCTCTTGCTTCATTAGTGTTCCAATACCTAGTACCATAGCTAGACTCAAAAGAATCATTGGAAACAGTAACCACATATTCTGATTAATTGCCTGGTAAAAATAGATAAAGACTTTAAGCACATAAATAATAGCTAACCTAAATAGACTTACAACGATACCTGTAACGAGCCCAATTAATAGCCCTCTTAAAATAAATATGAGATTAGTTAAATTCAATCGCTCTTTGATACCTTGTTTTGTCATAAAACCATACACACCTCTTCATTCTATTAGTATATGCTAAAATCCAATTATTTGCTGAACTCATTAGTAACAAAAAAAGAATTATTCAACTATTGAATAACTCTTCTTAAAAACTAGCATAATCTAATGATCACTTAAGGATGATAAATCATACTCATAGCTATAAGTCCCCAGCCTAAATTTTTTTTAAATAAACCGGTTGTCGAAATTTCCATATAAAATCGACCAACGTCAGCACTTAACTTTATTTTATTTTTTAAATTACTTACAGCCAATAAGCGCAACGACTCCGCTAAATCAGCGACTGCCTTCTCGAAGTACTGCCCACGCTCAACTTTATTTTTAAAATCAACTAATAAGAGACGTTCCTCATTTGTCGTTTCTTCGTTTAAAATAAGATCATAAACTTTTGATGTTAGATCATCTTGTATTGTAATACGCTCTGATTTTTTCATACACGCTCACATTCCTAACTATAATTTCCAACATCTAAATTATACAACAATAAGTTTTACCTTTCAATATAGTGCGTCCTATTATAATACAAAAAAGGTCCCACCTAAAATCAAATTAGGTAGGACCTTCTTTCAATCAGAAACGCTTAATTCATAAAGAATTATTTGTTAACGATTGTATCGCGAGCATCTGAACTCAAGTTGTAGAATGAGTGGATACCTTTGTATTCTGATGTTTCTTCTAAGTTATCTTCAATTCTCATTAATTGGTTGTACTTAGCGATACGATCAACACGGCTCAATGAACCAGTCTTGATTTGGCCAGCATTAGTTGCAACAACTAAGTCAGCGATAGTTGTATCTTCAGTTTCACCTGAACGATGAGAAACGATAGCTGTATAACCAGCTTCTTTAGCCATTTCGATAGCTTCCATTGTTTCTGTAAGTGTACCGATTTGGTTAACTTTGATAAGGATTGAGTTTGAAACGCCCATTTCGATACCTTTTTTAAGGTAGTCAGTGTTTGTAACAAATAAATCATCCCCAACTAATTGAACTTTGTTGCCCAATTTAGCTGTCATCATCTTCCAGCCTTCCCAATCGTTTTCATCCAAGCCATCTTCAATTGAGATAACTGGGTATTTGTCAACGATTGCTTCAAGGAATTCAACCATTTCTTCAGAAGTATAATCTTGGCCATTTTCGCCTTCATATTGTAATCTATATTTGCCAGTTTCAGCATTGTAGAATTCTGATGAAGCAGCATCAAATGCGATAGCAATATCTTTACCAGGTTTGTAACCGGCACGTTCGATTGCTTCGATTAAGATTTCAAATGGTTCTTCATTGTTCTTAAGATCAGGAGCGAAACCACCTTCATCACCAACAGCAGTAGAGTAGCCTTTTTCAGCTAAAATCTTTTGTAAGTTATGGAATGTTTCTGAACCCATACGTACAGCTTCTTTGATAGAAGGTGCGCCAACAGGCATGATCATGAATTCTTGGAAATCAACACTGTTGTTAGCATGTGATCCACCATTGATAACGTTCATCATAGGAGTTGGAAGGACATGTGCGTTAAATCCGCCTAAGTAACTGTATAAAGGAACTTCTAATTCATCAGCAGCAGCACGAGCAGCAGCAATTGAAACACCTAAAATAGCGTTAGCGCCCAATTTACCTTTGTTTGGTGTACCATCTAATGCGATCATAGCTTTATCAATACCAACTTGATCAGTAACATCATATCCAACAATTTCTTTAACGATAATGTTGTTTACGTTGTCAACAGCTTTAGTAACGCCTAAGCCCATGTAACGAGATTTGTCGCCATCACGTAATTCAACGGCTTCATGTTCACCAGTTGAAGCACCTGAAGGAACAATTCCGCGGCCCATTGCGCCGTCTTCTGTGTAAACTTCAACTTCAACAGTTGGGTTACCGCGTGAATCTAGAACTTCGCGTGCATAAATATCTGTAATCATTGACATAAATTTGTACTCTCCTTTAAAAACGTTTTTTGGCGGGGATACAATAACACCCTTACCATTATTTTAATAGTTTATTGATTCATTTTCAATCTTTTTAACAGCTAAAATACGAATTATGCTTTGAAGTTAACAAGGTCTAAGTATGAAGCAGTTTCCATACTTGCGCCACCAACTAAACCACCATCAATATCGTCTTTACCCATTAATTCTACGACGTTACCAGGTTTAACTGAACCACCGTATTGGATACGAACTTTATCAGCAACTGTTTGGTCATACAAATCAGCAACTGTTTTACGAATTACTGCACAGATTTCTTGTGCTTGGTCAGAAGTAGCTGTTTCACCAGTACCGATAGCCCAGATTGGTTCGTATGCAATAACTGCAAGATTAACTTGTTCAACAGATAAGCCTCTTAATGCAGCAGAAACTTGTCCAGCAACCCATGATTCTGCTTCGCCGGCTTGACGTTGTTCTAACGTTTCACCACAGCAGATAATAGGAACCATACCATTATTGAAAACAGCATGTGCTTTTTTGTTAATATCGTCATCATTTTCGCCGAAGTATTCGCGACGTTCTGAATGACCAATAACAACATAGTCAACACCCATTTCAGAAAGAACTTTTGGTGAAGTTTCACCAGTAAAAGCACCTTCATCTTCAAAGTATGCATTTTCAGCAGCAACTTTTAAGTCAGTACCTTTAGCAGCATCAAGTAATGTTTGTAAATCTACTGCAGGAGCAGCAATAACAGATTCAACATCGTCAAACTTTGGTAATTTACCTTTAAGACCTGCTACGAATTCAGCAGTTTCTTTAGGGCCTTTGTTCATTTTCCAGTTACCAGCAATAATTGGTTTACGCAAAATAATAACTTCCTTTCGTTAATAGACGGTTTCTTACGACAATTTAATTAAAAATTATTTTGTTGTAATAGCAGCAATACCTGGTAAAGTTTTACCTTCAAGGTATTCAAGTGAAGCGCCACCACCAGTAGAAATATGAGTTAATTGATCAGCAACACCTAATTGTTGAACAGCAGCAGTTGAATCACCACCACCAACGATTGTTGTAGCTTCTGATAAAGTACCCAAGAATTTACCGATTTCAAGTGTTCCGTTAGCATAGTTGCTCATTTCGAATACACCCATTGGTCCGTTCCATACAACTGTTTTAGCATCTTTTAAAACATCTTTAAATTCTGCAACAGATTTAGGTCCGATATCCAATGCCATGTAACCGTCAGGAATGTCACCATCAACAGTTTTGTGTTCAACATCGTTATCAAATTTTTCAGCAACGATTGAATCAACTGGTAATACTAATTTGTCGCCAGCTTCTTCAATGATTTGTTTAGCTAAATCAATTTTGTCTGTTTCAACTAATGATGAACCAATCTTCATACCTTTAGCAGCGTAGAAAGTATAAGTCATACCACCACCAACGATAACTTTGTCAGCTTTTTTAAGTAAATGAGAAATAACACCAATCTTATCTGAAACTTTTGCGCCACCTAAGATAGCAACAAATGGACGTTTTGGTTCGTCAACAGCTTCACCTAAGAATTTGATTTCTTTTTCCATTAAGAATCCAGCAGCAGCTTGTTCCATGTTGCTTGAGATTCCAACGTTAGAAGCATGTGCACGATGAGCTGTACCGAAAGCATCATTGACAAACAAGTCGCCAAGTGAAGCCCAGTATTTACCTAATTCAGGATCGTTTTTGCTTTCTTTTTTACCATCTAAATCTTCAAAACGTGTGTTTTCCATTACTAAAACATCGCCGTCTTTCATTGCTGCAATTGCGTCTTCTAATTGAGGACCACGTGTAGCAGGAACAAAAGTAACAGGTTTGTTTAATAAGTTAGATAAACGTTCTGCAACTGGACGTAATGATAATTCTTTTTTGTCTTCTTCAGTCTTAATACGACCAAGATGAGAAAGAAGAATGGCTTTACCACCATTTTCAGTTACATATTTGATAGTTGGTAATGCAGCAACGATACGGTTATCATTACCAATCACACCGTTTTTAATAGGAACATTAAAATCGACACGAATTAAAACTTTTTTGTCATTTACATCTAAATCTGAAACGATTAATTTAGCCATTATAATAGCCTCCTGTGTAATTTTGATTAAATAAAAAGGCAGAGGGAGTATTGCGTCCCTCCGCCTAAGCATAGTTATATGCGGTTTTAAAAAAGTTTAACTAGATTATGCTTCTAAGCTAGCAAATTTTTCTAATGTACGAATCATTTGTGCTGTAAAGCCAGATTCGTTATCGTACCAAGCAACAGTTTTAACCAATTGGTTAGCGCCAGTACCAGTTACTTCAGTTTGTGTTGGGTCAAAGATTGAACCAAAACTTGTACCAATGATATCTGATGAAACGATTTCGTCAGCATTGTAACCAAATGATTCGTTGTTTTCAGTTCTTGCTTTAATAGCAGCATTTACTTCATCAACTGTAAGATCTTTTGATTTCAAGATTGTAACCAATTCTGTCAATGAACCAGTAATAACTGGGACACGTTGTGCATGGCCATTCAATTTACCAACAAGATCAGGGATTACCATACCGATAGCTTTAGCAGCACCAGTAGAATGAGGAATTGTGTTACCTGCAGCAGCGCGTGCAGCACGTAAGTTTCCACCACGGTCAGGACCATCTTGTAATTTTTGTGTAGCTGTGTAAGCATGAACTGTTGTCATTGTACCAACTTCGATACCGAAAGCATCGTTAACAGCGCCAGCAAGTGGTGCTAAACAGTTAGTAGTACATGAACCAGCAGAAGCAATCTTAGTATCTGAAGTTAAAATGTCATCATTTACACCGTAAACGATTGTAGGCATTTTACCAGCAGGAGCTGAGATTAATACACGTTTTGCGCCAGCTTTAATATGAGCTGAAGCTTTTTCTTCTGATGCGTAAAAACCAGTTGATTCTAATACGATATCAACATTATTGTTTTTAACCCAAGGAATATTTGATGCATCTGCTTCTGCATATACAGGAATTTCCTTACCATTAACAACAATACCATTATCTGTTGCGCTAACTTCTGCGTCGAAGTTACCATGGGCTGTATCATATTTTAATAAATGAGCCAACATTGATGGAGAAGTTAAATCGTTGATTGCTACAACTTCGATGTTATCTGAAACTTCAGCAATACGACGGAAAGCTAAACGACCAATACGGCCAAAACCGTTAATACCAACTTTTACTGACATACTTAAATTTCCTCCTTTAGGAAATGAAGATTTATTTATTTTAAAAAGCGTGTTTGCACACTACTTTTTTAAAATCGAGTTTGCGGCACCCTCATCCGTGATTAACCACGTCTGTTTAGGTGCAAGTTTCATGTATGCCACAATTGCTTCGGCCTTAGAATGGCCACCTGCAACTGCGAAAATACATTTTATGTGCGTGAGATCCTCTATTTGTAAACCGATACGAGGAATCCTATAAACGACCTTGCCTTGAGCATCAAAGAAATATCCGAATGCCTCACCTACAGCTTTGTCCTCTTTCAACATGTCTATTATACCACTAGACATGTCACGACGCTTAGCCATATGCATTGCTTCTCCAATACTGTGAATTACAGCATTGCTTTCCTTGATTAAGTTCAAAACTTCTTGAATGCTCGGTTCTTCAAGAAGAGGCTCGTACGTTTTCTCACTTAGTTGTTCAGGTACATACAAGGCTCTATGTTTGCCGCCTGTGTGTAATGCCATCTTACCACTAATCGAGTTGGCTTGTATATCTACTGATTCACCAACACCACCTCTGGCTGGTAAAAAAGTTAAATCGCGCTTAATTGAAAGACGTGTTGTCAACTGATCAGCTACTTGAGCCATCGTTGTGCCACCCATTACCGCAATTAAATTTTTACCTTCTGGCAATAAGAGTGCTAACTTAGCAGCTAGACTCTTACCCATTGACTCTAAAACTTTAGGTTGTTCATCGGAATCGCCTGATACAATCAAACAATGTTCAATGCCTAAAATTCGACTCAACTCTTGTTCATCCTGTCGAACACCAACTAAATTATCCATCACTTTTTCAAGGCCATGTAGTACTGATATACCTCTATCCGTTAGCGTCATTCCTGACTTACCAACGACGATAAGTTCTTGCTTACGCAGAAAATCTGTTTCGGTTCTCATAACGCGTTCGCTTAGATTTAAAGTTGCTGCCAACATTCTGCGACCAACAGGCATCATCCATTCAATCTGTCTTAAAACAAAATATCTTTGTTTTAAAACTTTAATCATGTCTGGTGCAATTGCTTCGATCCACTCTAATTCATGATGCATACTGCACCTGCTCTCTTATGGGGCATTATTTGTCCCACAGTGTCGCATTATGACCCATTAATTCTAAAAAAACAAAGCACGATAACATTCTGCATTAATCAAAGTGTCTTCATACCTTTATTACAAGACAAATTATATCAGGTTGTTTCATACTTTGCAAGCACTTCAAACGACTATCTGCCATGTCAGCAATTGACGTTTGATATATGAGATAAGGTCATAATTGTTCCTAATCCTTGTAGCGTTTTCTTGCTGATGACGATGGAATGTTCAGGTTTTCACGATATTTTGCAACTGTTCGTCTCGAAATATCGATGTTTTGTTTCATTAATTGTAAAACTATTTTTTGATCAGAGAAAGGTTTCGTTTTATCTTCAGATTCAATCAAAGTCTGCATAGTTGTCATAATCGTTTTTGAAGATAGCTCTTCAGCATTCTTTTTGTTCTTATTTGCGATTTGTCCAAAGAATGATTTTATTTCATAAACACCAGATTCTGTTTCAATGTACTTATCATTAACGGTTCGACTAATTGTTGATTCGTGAACACCTAAAGCGGCTGCAACTTCCCGTAAAAGTAATGGCTTAATTGGTTTGGTTTTATCAGTGAAGAAGTCAGCCTGATATTTCAAAATATATTGTCCTACTTTTAAAATGGTATCGCCTCGTTGTTTCAAGCCATGAACTAGCCATTCATATTCCCGTTTCTTTTCAGTTAAATATTTGATTACTTCAGGATCTTGGTCTTTTGACATATCATCAAAATATTTTTGTTGAAAAACAACTTCAGGCTGTGCACCGCGAACTTTGAATAATGTTAATTCATTATTACTTTTTTTCAAAACTAAATCTGGATAGATTTTACCAATTCTAGTTGTCCCAAATCCTGCACCTGGATTAGGTGATAATGTGCGAACAAAATCTGATATTTCTTGAATTTCTGAAAGATTAACACGATATTTTTTTGCTATGTCCGACCATTTACGATCGACAAAGTTATCAAAATCATCTTTTATGACTGTATATGCCAATTCAGGCGCTAAATCGTCAGAATCAATCTGTAACATTAAACTTTCTTGTAAATTACGTGCACCAACACCGGGCGGATCTAAGCGTTGAATCAAGGTTAACGCATCTAATAACATAATGGGTGGTATTCCTGATTCTTCTGCTAAATCATCCAAATTAGCATTAAAATAGCCCGTCTGTTCAATATAATCTACTAAGTAAAGAACAACCTTTCTAAGCGGTGTTTGACGCATCGTTAGATAAATTTGTTCCAATAAATAATCCAATAAAGATTGTGATTCATCATCACTGACTGAATTCATATAATCAGTATCACCATTTGTTGTTAGATTAACTTTATAACGAGACTCCCCTGCTTGGATTCTCTGATTGTCGTCAACAGCTTCAATCAAAGGGTTTTCCATCATTTTTTCAGTGACAAATTCTTGTAAATCTTCTATATTATATTGCAACATTTTAATTGATTGTTGGAGCTCTGGTGTCATTGCCAGTTTTTGAATTTGCGTTTGTTGTTGCTTAAATTTCTGTTCAATAGCCATTATTTCTCAACCTCCGCTTTCGTTACTTGTTTTTTTTACGTAATTCAGCTAAACTATTAACTATACTGCGCCGTTGGTGTAATGGATAGCACGTAAGATTCCGGTTCTTGAGCTGAGGGTTCGACTCCCTCATGGCGCATCGTTAAAATTAAAATATTTTCTTTTGAAAAACCTTATATGTTGATATAAGGTTTTTTGTTTTCGCTTACATTAATTATATATCATGTTTCTTAAGATAGCCATGGCGTTCTTACCACACTACAAAATATAATAAGCAACATAGTAGAAAAAAATTAGTTCAATCAATAATAAATTAAAATCGTTAATATAGTTGGATTGTAATCGTTACCATTACGTTTCATAAAAAATAAATCCTACCTCAATTAAGAGATAGGATTTTCTGTTTAGCTCTTTTTACCGTAATCACCCATTTTAATACGAAGTCATTTTTGGGAATTTAATCATAAAGAAGATAGAAATAATTGACCCAATGTAACAAGCCCAAACTAACGGGTCTGTATAAACCAAATTTGATAGAGTTACATTTAAAATCACATTAAAAATTGATAGTATTATAATACCACGATATTTACATAATTTATTCTGTAATAAAATCATAATTATCTCAATGTTCCCTACTAATAACATGAATACATCTTCACTATAGAATTTACCTGAAAGAGCATGAACAATCATTATAATTGCAAGAATCATTAATATTATATTTAAACTGATTGCTATTATTTTTGAATTGATTACTTTTCTAATCATTTAGTTTCTCCTGATTTATAGTATTTACATATAAAGAACAGTGAAATCAAAATAGCTACCAGGAAGGATTCTAATGTAGGAAGATAACAATCATTATTAATCTCAATGATCAACATAATTGCGTTTAATACAATATTAAACATTGAAAGGATTACTATTATTATTTTATCGAAATAATTAAATTGGACAATCAGCATAAAAAATTGTAAAAGAACGATTATACTTGATACTGAAAGGAATAGATCTATATGTTGACTTCCCATTCCGCCTAATGAAAATGCAGTATCAAGAAATAAACTAAAAGTTTCTATAATAAATATAATATTAAAAAATGAATGTAATACTTTGGAATTTTTTAAAAGTTTCAACATTTTTAGCTCCTTAATATGATGTTATTTTATGAATATAAATAGGGTTAAATGAACCCGCAGCATAATATGGCTATTCCTTTATTTTATATACCTCAACATATTTACCTTTTCCCGAATGTTGATGAAAAATTTGATTTTCCTACTCTAAAAGAAATTTCTAAAACTTAAATAAATTACTATAATAACATCTAGAAATACCCAATACATTAATAATAAGTATTTAAATTTAGGTACTAAGTACTTATTATGCCTTTTAATCATTACATCTAATAAATACGTAATAGTATATATAATACCCATTCCAAATAATAATAAAACACCTAAAACAAGTAACCCATCACCATTATTTAAGCCAATACCATTTCTATGGATATATCCATCTATGATAAATATAAAGGGTATTATTTGTATCCCGATAGTCGCTAATATTTCTATATATATTTTTCCCATACTATCCCCTTTTAATATTTTGTGAATATACTGTGGGATAAAACTACCCTTAAATGCTATTACTTTAATCTATTTTTTCATTAACAACATTTTTATGCTATCATAATTTCAACATTACTTCAAAGTGATTTAACCATAACGTTAATCTAATTTAATATTTAAGCAAAAACCCAACCTCTTAAATTAAGGGCTCTGTAATATATTTATCAACAACAGTTGTAATAGAACCTTTAATAAATATCGCAATAAAAAAAGAGTTTTTCCTCGTATTTTTACGAGGAAAAACTCTTTTTAGTTAAACTATTAAATTTTAATTATTTTGCATAATTTCTTTTAAACCAGCCAACTAATCCCATAGCTAGCAACAGAACAAGGCCCATCATTGATAGTCCTGATTCTTTCATTTCACTAGTCTGAGGTAAACTGGTTTGACCTTTTGCTGCATTTTTTAAGACAGGTGTTTTCCCATCCGGTGTTACCTGTGAAGTTGTTGGCGTCGTGGGGGACGTTGTTGTTGGTCTTGTTGTCGGTGTGGTTGGTTTCGTTTTCTCTGGCATTTTACCAACGAATTCGATTCCAACCTCACTAGTATAACTAGCCGCTTCTGCAGTATTACCGAATGCACCTAAACTAAAAGATAACCCCAAAAGACTAATTATTAAAACACTCATTAGTTTTTTTCTCATAACCATACCTCGTCTATTTTGACTACTTATCTTCTTTTTTATCAGTTTGTAATTCTTCTAGAATTTGTCGTTTTGCTTCTGCGACAGCTTCTTCTTTATCTTTTTTGTTACGACGACGAACTAAGAACCAGATGAGCAACAATAGAAGTAATAGCAAGAAGATTCCTGCAAGGATATACCACATTGTGTAATCTTTTTCTAAGTCAACCGCTTTTTCGTTCAATTTATCTGCCGTTGCGCCATCAATTGTGAAATATTCTGTCCATTTCCACTTATGTACCCCAGAAGTCGCCGTCATTTCTAAACGGTACTTACCAGGCTTAAAGGGTTGGTTATCCCAGAAAATGCCATAATTAAAGTTTGTATTTGGAGCCATTGTCATATTCGAAGTGGTTGAAGCATGTAGTGCTTTATCACCATTTCTTGAATAGACTTTTCCATCAACTTTCAGGTTACGGATTGGTGTTGTTGTTGGATCTTGTAAGTTTACCTTCAATGTATTACGGAAATTAACTGATCCGGGCTCAATCTTAAGTAATTTCATATCAGGCTTAACAACATCGTCAGTTTCAGTTAACGTTGTCCCAATAACAAAGGCATAACGGTTTTTAATTTGAACGTTACTCTTTGATTTTTTTTCACTATCTTTGTTAATTTTTTCATAGAAGTACAAGCCACCGTCAATTTCGCCATTGAATTTCTTAGCGGGCATTGTGATATGGAATGTATGCTCAATGCTTTTCTTAGCCGGTACTGTCACTTCTTTATCTGACTTAATGATTGAAGATAGAGGGTTTACCATTGTTTTATCAAGTTTTGGTTTCACGTGACTGTATTCAACCACTCCGTTATCATTTGTAATCGCTGTATTTGCTTCAGCCATTACAGTAACATCTTTGTTAGTCGAATTTTTTAATGTGACAGTAATGTCTTGCTTTTGGTTCGGTTTCATTTTTAAATTAAAATACGTTTGGCGCTTATCAATTTGGTTGTTTGGAATATTTGCAGTAACAGCAAAGTTCATTTCAGCAGCATTCGCTTTTTGAACTTGTCCACTAAATATAACTAATCCTGCCACAAACGCCATAATGATTCCAAAAAATTTTTTATTCAATGTAAAAATCCTCTTTCTTCTCAAATTAACTTTATGGAGCCGCCGTCAATGTCCAGTTTAATGTCGACGTATATGTTTCACCAGCTACTTTTTCAGCCGGGCCAGGCACATCCAATCTCGCTGATTTATTACCTGTTGTTGCATCACCCATTGCTATTGTCCAGGTCCCTGTGGGATTAGTATTGGCAGTTGGATCTACTACTTGATATGATGCACCGTCACCTTTTAATAATATACTATCGGTAAATAAACCGGCATCAGGATCTCCGTTATCTGTTTTCGATGCTACATTTTTTATTGTAAGCACAGTACCCTTAAGTTCATTAGCACCACTTTTAAATGATGTGTTACTAACCGTCAACGACCAGTTTCCTGTCGTATTATTTGTAACCTGAACGTAATTAGGTACATCCCTATAATCTGCATCCGTGAGCTTATCTATAACCCACTCACCTGTAGCTTCATCACGATGTCCTGTTAAATCAGCTACTTTATCAAAAGCAGCATAATAAGATTTTTTATTTCCTGAAATTTTCTGAGTACCAAAATGTAAATCAGAAATATAATCTATCCTCAGGTCACCAGTAGTTGGCGTAACTGGATTAATTGGTTGTACTGGTTTTGTCGGATCTAATGGATCAACTGGACCAGACTTTGCAAGTAATGTTAAGTTAGCCGCTGTGGTTGCAGTTTTTCCATCAGGCGCTACTGCTGCATCAGCCACTGAATTTCCCATTATTGAAATTGCAAGGAGGGGGACAATGGCTACTACTAGTCGTAAGTTTTTTTTCAAGCTCATTGTTTTAACCTATCCCTTTCTGCATCCTATAATGGTGCGTCGTTTAACGTCCATGTAATTACTGATGTATATTTTTCTTTTAATTTAGTTGATGCACCAGGTACGTCTAAGGTTGCCTTAGTAACAGGTAACGTGTTAGTACCCATACCCATGTCTTTAGCTGCATCTACTACTGCAACACTTTGACTAGATCCGTCTAAAACCATATCCGCTGTTGGTTGGGTAGCATTATAACTTGCCCCATTATTATTAGAAACAGTTCCAGGCGTCAATGTTAACTTAGCCCCAGCTAATTCTTTTGAGCCGGTAAACTGTGTGTTGGCAACTGTTAATTTCCAACCTTCATTTGAACCACGGTTGTCATCAACAACGATAGAATCTGTAATAGTAGCTGCATCATATTTTGCATCTGATCCACTAATTTTTTGATCTCCAAAATCAACACTTGGTGCCTTTGTCAATTTAATTTCTCCAGCTCCAGTAGCAGGATCAGCTACAAAGTTGACATCACCTGATGAAGGTAATGTTACATCAGCAGCATGTACTGCTGGTGCTACTGTTGAAAACAAAGTAACGGTTAAAAGTGCTGCTGTTGCAATTGCTGTTTTCTTCATAATTTATTTCCCCTTTTGTTAACCCAATTTTTATAAGTTTGCGTCTGTTAATGTCCATGTTAAATCTGTTGTATATATTGTTCCAAGATTTTTAGCTGTTTTACCAGGTACTGTTAATGAAACGGCTTTAGCTTTAGCATCTTTACCAAATGAATCAGTCCATGTTCCCATTCCTTGACCGTCTGTAGCAGTAACAACCTTAACATCGCTACCAACTGTAGGAGCAACGACACTATTATTATCTTTATCACCAATTATTGATGGTGTTGTTGTCGCATCCATATTTGTTGAATTAAATGTTTGATCTTTCATACTCAATTGAGCACCAGTTAATTCTTTTGTACCGTCAGTAAATGCGCCTTCTTGCTTAACATTAACTGTCCAACCAGCATTTGATCCACGGTTATCTGTTACTTGTAAGTAGTTAGCTACTTCTTTTGCTGTTCCTTTAGAATCTGTTATTTCAACAGGAGCTGCGTAGTAAGTTGTATCACTACCAGAAACTTTATTTTTTGAACCAAAATCAAAGTTTGAAACATAATCTAATGATAATGGACCATTTGTTCCTGGGTTAATTGGAGGGTCTGTTGGGTCAACTGGATCTGTTGGATCTGTTGGATCAACTGGACCTGTTGGATCTGTATTATCTGTAAAACCAACGCTACCTTTTGTTGGAAGTGATCCTACTGTTGCTGCATTTACAGCTGGTGCTGCAATTAAACCTAATGTTGTTAATACGATTGCGCTTGTTACGATTTTAGTTGTTTTCATTTTAATTTCCCCTTTTTTTAATTCCCTATTTTTTTGTAGCCTATTAGAAAGTGATATGACTTAATTTTATAAACCAGCGTCTGTTAATGTCCATGTTAAATCTGTTGTATATGATGAACCGACCGTTTTAGCTGAATTACCAGGTACTTTCAATGAGACAGCTTTACTTGCTGTATCTTTTGTAGCATCAGCATCGTAGACACCAAATGAATCTGTCCAAGTCCCCATACCTTGATCCTTACCAGCATCTAAGACAGCAACGTCAGCACCAATTGATGTTGTAATTGTAGCTTTAGCTATAGCTGGATCTGTTGTTCCGCCAATATTTTTAGAATTTAAAGTTTGTGTTCCCATACTTAGCTGTGCGCCATCTAAATCAGTCTTACTATCGTTAAATTGTTTTACTTGTTTAACTGACAATTTCCAGCCTTTATTTGATCCACGTTTATCTGTTACTTGTAGGTAGTTAGCTCTTGTAACTTCTTTACCATCTTTATCAGCTAATTTAACAGGTGCAGCGTAGTAAGTTGTATCGTCTCCAGAAACCTTATTTTTTGAACCAAAATCAAAGTTAGAAACGTAATCAATTGATAATGGGCCAGGTGTTCCTGGTTGAGGATTATCTGGGTCTGTTGGATCCGTTGGGCCTACTGGGCCTGTTGGATCCGTTGGATCAACGGGTGTTGTTGGATCTGTATTTTCCATAAATCCAACCTTACCTGTTGATGTATAATCTGCAGCATGTACTGCAGGTGCTGCAGCTAAACCTAATGTTGATAAAATAATTGCGCTTGTAACGATTTTAGTTGTTTTCATAATTTATTTCCCCTTTTAATTAATAACCATTTTTATTTTTTATTGACTAATTTAGATTTTATAAGTTAGCGTCTGTAAGTGTCCATGTAATATCTGATGTGTATTTTTCTGCAACTTTTTTACTATCACCAGGGATAGCTAATTTAACAGAAGCTTTGGCTTTAGCAGCATCTGTTGTTGCGTTACCAAAGGATTCAGACCATGTACCAGAACCTGCGCCATCTTTTGCTTGCATAACAACTTTGTCCCCTGATGTAGCTGAAATGTCAACGCTATTTGTTAATGTTGGTTTTGGTTTTGATGCGTTATTATCAGCATTAGTTGCTTCAGGATTAGATAACGTAATTGTTGTCCCATCTAATTCTGATTTTGTTGTTTCACTTGTAAATGCTTTTGCTTGTTGAACAGTAAGTTTCCAACCTGCTACTGTTCCACGGTTATCTGAAACTTGTAGGAAGTTTGCAAGATCTTTATCAGCTCCGGATGCATCTTTAACTGTCACTAATTGAGAGTCATATGTTTCGTTGTTACCTGACATCTTTTGAGCACCAAAGTTAAAGTTAGAAACATAATCGATTGATAATGGGCCACCAGTACCTGGATCTGTTGGGTTTGTAGGATCTGTTGGATCAATAGTATGTCCAGGATCTGTTGGATCCGTAATACCAGGATCTGTTGTACCATCATTTTTAGTCAATTCAATTTTACCGTGTGATGTATATGTTTGTGTTTCAGATGCATGAGCAGTTGTCATAATGGCACCTGTCACACCTACGCCTAATAATGTACTTAATAATAATTTACTTGAATTTTTCATCATTTATTTCCCCTTTATATAACCTTTTTTATAAGTTAGCATCTGTCAAAGTCCATGTTAATTCAGACTTATAAGCCCCTGCTACTTTGTTTGATTCAGCTGGAACAAGTAATGACACACTTTGTTTGGCAGCTGTATTATCTTTACCAAAACGGTCTGTCCATGTTCCCATACCTTTGTCGACCTTGGCTGTCATCACAGTAACTGCTTTGCCATCTGGATTGATGGCTGCTTGACTAGCTGTCGGCTGACTCATATTACTACTTCCGTTAGTTGTTCCATTCATTAACGTAATAATCGTTCCATCTAATTTATTTTTACCATTCATAAATGGATTGGTCTGTGCAACAGTTAGTTTCCAGCCTGCGTTTGAACCACGATTATCCGTTACTTGAACATAGTTTGGATATTCCCCAACCTTACCGTTTTTATCAACTAACTGGTCAAGTTGTGCATAATAAACACTGTCTTTACCAGAAATTTGTTGTTGACTAAATTGTAAGTTCGAAACGTAATCAATTGATAATGGTCCATCTGTTCCAGGATTAACTGGTTTAACCGGTTTTAACGGATCAGTTGGATTTGTTGGATCAACTGGCGGTGTACCGTCAGTATTTTTCACGAATTCAATAGTTGCATGCGACTGATAATTCACTGTTTCGCTTGCCAAAGCTTGCGTTACGGTAAAACCAGCCGGTACCATACTACCTAAAAGAACTCCCAAAATTAACTTTCTTTTTATCATCGTATCTACTCCCCTCGTCAGATTTTGATGTTTTTATAATATTAGCAAAATGCTAATGATTAACGTTAATTAAGCAAGGATTAGGATTAAGGCGCATCCGTTAGTGTCCATGTTATTTCCCCTGCATACTTACCTGCTTTAAGTGACATGTTGCTTCCATTAAGTTCAGCAACAACACCTTTATCGGCTGCCCAAGTGACATCTTTAGTTTCTTCTGTCTGACCTGAACCAACCTCTGTACTACCAGTATCTAAATCTTGTGCAGTTCCAGTTGCATCTATATATTTCAAAACACCTTTCAATGTGTTAGATCCATCTGTTAAAGGTTTTGAAACGCTAGCCTTCAATGTCCAAGCTGTTTTGCCTAGATTAGAAATTGATACAGTATTTTCAGCAGTACGTTGAAGATTGAAATTTTCTCCACTGTAAGGCAACATTACCCCATCTTTTGAACCAAAAGTCATTTCATCAGAGGCTGCAGTAATTGCTAAACCACCACCTGCAACTGTGATCTTAATCGTTTTTTCAACACCCTGAGCATTTACAATAACTGCTTCATAGTCACCAGCACTAGAAGTTGGTGTAAGTGTCGTTGATTTAACTGTAACTTTAGAATCAGCACCAGTTGATAGTATCCAACCTTTAGCCGAACTCTCTGTTAATATGAACTCATTTAATTTAGTCTCTGTTAATCCCGAGATAGATTTACTGTCCGTACTAAAATCCTTAGCGTAAACTACAGAATCACCATCAACGACGGTATCACCATCTATTACATTGACAGGAACGGCAACTTTAGCAGTTTCATTAGGTGTCACATCCGTATCCGTCAAAATCATATCTTGTATATAGAAACCAACTTTTGTGTTATCAAGTGGTTTATTTGATGGATTTGTAGGATCAATTTCTAATGTATGTTTATTAGTATTCATAATTGTTAAATCTTTGATTAATTTTGTTTCATCTATTGTAACGGTTCCGCCAACATCAATTTTTTGTGGAATAGCAGTTGCACCCAACTTGAATAAGTTGACAGTTACGGTAACTGGTTTTAATTGTTCGGTACCTCCAGCATCAATCGCAGTTACTATAACTTTATTTGCACCTACTTTTAATTTTGTAGGGTCAATCTTTGCAGAATAATCGACACCATCTTTTGTTGTTTCATAAGTATTCTCTGCTGGCGATGATATTGACCCATCTGGATACTTAATTTGAATGTATCCCTTTGTACTATCTTCATCTGAAACTTTACCTACAATTTTAAATGAATCTGTTTGATCCGCATAAGCATTAATTGTTGATGGTGTTACAGTTGCAACAGGTGGAATACTTGGTGTCGTTTCTTTATAAGTTAAGTAAGAACCTGTCGTTAATGTTTCTCCTGGGGCTAACGTTTTAGGATTAGCTTTTATTACAAAAGCACTATCTCCCTTAAACGGAGTATCTGGCTGACTAATGTCGTTGATAGCTATAATTTTATCAAGCACTGATGTCTCCATTCCAGTTCCTACAGCTCCACCTTTGAAATAACTACTTATATTTGATATATCTAATATACCAGTACCGGTAGCTTTCCCAGCTGAATAATTAGTCCAACCACCCAAGCTAGTATTATTACCGGGATCCTTCAATCTGTAATTCAAGGTATGTTTATCACTTACCATTTTAAATCCATTGTTAGGTCCCAAACTTTTTACAGGGACGTCATCCTTATCAACCAAAGTATCGACCCCCTGAGCTGCACCAATAGCTCGAGTTGCAGTATCATTATTTGTGATACTGAAATAACTATATATACCACCTGCTGCATCATACATTTCTTCAAATGTATAGCTCACCTTATATGTTACATCGTACATTGTAGCTTTGAATCCAGTACCATCATTATTTTTATAAAGATGGTAATCTGTAATTGGTCCAAGTTTTACAGCACTTTCAATTGTATTAGGCGTCGTGTTACTTTCTGCTGCATACCCATATCCACGATCTTTTGGAATAGCATTATTAATGATAATTCCATAAGACTTTCTTGGATTAGGATTTCTTCCACTGGCACCAACCTTCGTAAATGCCCAACTAGATGCATTACCCTGTTCACTGTAAGAATCGTTATTTGTCAGCGCACTTGGTTGGAAATTAAATGCTGCATTACCAAAATATAAAACAGGAGTCGCTGTATCATCTGCTTTTCCCGCGTTGTTTGTTGGAACACCATTTACTAACTTCCCGCCTCCTGTAAGTGACACATACTCATTTTTAGAATTTGATGCCACATCGGTAGTACTCCACTGAGTATTAATGGCCCCTTGTGATGGACCAACATAACCAGCAGCTGGTACTGCTGTCTCACTTTTTTTAGTCGTTGCTACTTTTTTTGTTGGTGCTTTCGTTACTTCTTCTTTAGTTGCTACTTCGCTTGTTATTTCTTCTTTTGTTGCTTTTATCGATGTACTTTTTTCGGTTGTTTTTTCAGAAGATGCTGTTTGAGGTTTAACGGTTTCATCTAGCTCTTTAGCTTGGACAGAAGTTCCTGGGCCCTCATTGTTAACCACGTTAACAATGCTACCTGTCATCACTCCTGCTAAGATAATTCCCGTCATTAACGTTGCTGAGATTCGTTCTTTTTTATTACTGTTATGCCCTTTCATTGTTTAGTCCTCCCCCTATAGTTGCTGCCTATTTATACCTAACATTACTATATTTAACTCATTAGTCTAGCTGATTAGTTGTGACCCCCTAGTCCCTCCTAATAGATTTATTCGTTAACTTAGCTGTAACCTAATCGCAAACTTATTATCTGGTTACTGCGACATAGCCAGTTTACCTATAATCTATTTAAATGTAAACATATTTTTTTAATTAAAAAATATTTATCTAATTTATGAAGTAACCGCTTTATCGATTTTGTTTTAATACAAAAGTAATTCATCAAAAAAAATGATGAATTACTTTTGCCAATTTACAGTTTATTTTGGTTACCCTTCACGAACTGGAACTACCGTTGCAAGACTTATTTCTGTCCCATTTGTTTCAGTTATATAAAGAAGTGTATAGGCTCCTTGTTCTGGAATTTGTACAGAGAAACTAAGATCTGACTGTACGACTGTTCTAGCAATTTCATTACCGCTTGCATCAGCAATAATAATTGTATTTCCAGCTGTTTCTCCAGTACCTGTTAAATATTTATCACTTTGATAATAAGAATCAACAGTTGGTTTAGCAATCGTAACATCTTTATGCTTAACTACCGTAGTTTTCACATCACTCCAACCAACACCTGTATTCTGACGAACACTAACTGTTGTATCTTCATGTTGTTTAGGAATAGTAACTTCGTAAAGTCCATTTTCATCAACGATACCTGTCCCTATAACTTTATCGCCAACTTTAACTTCAATTTTAGCACCTGGAACACCACGACCTGATACCGTTGTATCTGTATCAAAAATTGTTTCAACGGTTGGAATTTCTTTCAAAAGTGCCCAACCCGGGTCTAGGTGATATGTTGGCAACGTGTCAGAAGCATTATATGAACCCAACACGTCCCAATCAATTGGCGCACCATTTTTTACTAAACCACTATTAAATATATAACTTGAGTTATTTTCTGCGTCCGCTACTCTGATACCTGTATCTGTTACCATTTGCCCAATATCAAGAGATAAATGAACTTTGAAGTCGGCAAATGCAATCCAAGAATGAGATGGATTTTTGATTCGTAATGTTTTACCATTATCCTCAACTCGGATATCATTTTTATTATACGTATATTTACTTCCGTTATTAAATTGGAAATTTCCTGTTATATAATTATTGAACGAATCATGGTTAAAAAGTGGAACTAACTCTGAAGGAACTGACAAGACATAGTCTGTCGATTCATTAATTCCTGCCGAAATAATCGACTTTCCTTCATAATCAAAATCTAATGTACCTGTTGTCACTGTATTATTACCTTGTAAGTGTAGACCACTTGCACCCGTTCCAGATACTTTCATTGAGCCTCTTGTAATAACACCTAATTCTTTCGTACCTACTTTAGCTGTCGCCACCTGCTTTTCATGGTTACTAGCATCTACGGAATTATTAGCTACCCCTAAAATCATTACTGAATTCAATAATCCAACCACCGCTACCGTTTTAATCACATTCTTCTTTGTCTGACTCATTTCTACTTTGTTCATTTTATTCATCTCCTCTATTTTGGTTTATAAACAATTATTTGATACAGGCCCTCCATAAAAAAATTAGTTAGAGCATTACTAATACCTCCTTATATTTATATTTATTTTTTTATTAATACCTTAAACACAGCTTATCATGTTAACGCTTTCTTTTGCAAATTTAACCACTAGTATATTTTTAATTTTAACTAAATTGGACTTAGATAATAAGCAAAAAAAATAAGCTATCTTCATATAAATACGAAGGTAGCCTACTTTAATTTTAACTATTCTTTATTTTGATTGCTTTGAATCGTTATATTTAACCCATCCAATTAATCCTGCGGTTGATAAAAGAATAAATCCTATCATTGATAATCCTGATCCTTTTATTTCACCGGTTTGAGGTAATCTGTTTTGATTCGATGCAACATTCTTTGAGACAGGTGTTCTCCCGTCTGGATCTGGTGTCACCTGAGAAGTTGTTGGCATTTTACCTACAAATTCAATTCCCATTTCACTTGTATAACTAGCCGCTTCTGCGGTATTACCGAATGCACCTAAACTAAAAGATAACCCCAAAAGACCAATTACTAAAGTACTCGTTATTTTTTTCCCCATAACCATACCTCACCCATTTCGACTACTTATCTTCTTTTTCACCAGTTTGTAATTCTGATAAAATTTGTCGTTTTGCTTCTGCGACAGCTTCTTCTTTATCTTTTTTATTACGACGAACTAAGAACCAAATAATCAATAATACAAGTAGAAGTAAGAAGATTCCTGCAAGAATATACCACATTGTATAATCTTTTTCTAAGTCAACTGCCTTTTCGTTCAATTTATCTGCCGTTGCGCCATCAATTGTGAAGTTTTCAGTCCATTTCCACTTATTCACACCAGAAGTTGCCGTCATTTCTAGACGGTACTTACCAGGTTTAAAGGGTTGGTTGTCCCAAAAAATACCATAATTAAAATTCGTATTGGGAGCCATTGTCATATTCGAAGTGGTTGAAGCATGTAAGGCTTCATCCCCATTTCTTGAATAGACTTTTCCGGCTACCTTTAAATTACGAATAGGTGTTGTTGTTGGGTTTTGTAAATTTACCTTCAATGTATTACGGAAATTAACTGAACCTGGTTCAATTTTAAGTAATTTCATATCAGGTTTAACAACATCATCTGTTTCAGTTAACGTTGTCCCAATCACAAATGCATAACGGTTTTTAATTTGAACGTTACTCTTTGATTTTTTTTCACTATCTTTGTCGATCTTTTCATAGAAGTATAATCCACCATCGATTTCGCCATTAAATTTCTTAGCGGGCATTGTGATATGGAACGTATGCACAACACTTTTCTTGGCTGGAATTGTCACTTCTTTATCCGACTTAACAATTGAAGATAGAGGATTTACCATTGTTTTATCAAGTTTTGGTTTCACATGACTATATTCAACCACACCGTTATCGTTGGTTACAGCTGTATTTGCCTCAGCCATTACGACAACTGCTTTATTAGTCGAATTTTTCAATGTGACAGTAACATCTTGTTTCTGATTAGGCTTCATTTTTAAATTAAAATAGGTTTGGCGCTTATCAACTTGATTACTTGGAAGATTTGCAGTAACGGCAAAGTTCATTTCAGCAGCGTTCGCTTTTTGAACTTGTCCACTAAATAAAACCAATCCTGCCACAAACGCCATTATGATTCCAAAAAATTTTTTATTCAATGTAAAAATCCTCTTTCTTTTCAAATTAGCTTTATGGAGCCGCTATCAATGTCCATTTCAACGTTGATGTATAAGCTTCTTTTGTTTTCACAGTGGTACCAGGAACAAATAACGACACTGCATCGTTTCCTGTAGAGTTAGTTCCCGCTTTATCAGTACCCATAGCAAGTGTCCAAGTACCGAACGGATTATCACTATTACCATCTGTCGTACTAACAACCGAAACAGGAGTACCACCAGTTCCTGTAAGTTTAACGTTACCTGGTAAGTCCCCGCTTAGCCCTAAACCTGGATTTTCACTATGTGCTTCGATATTCTTAATATTTAGTACAGCACCTTTAAGCACGTTCCCGCTAGGACTTTTAAAAACAGTGTTACTAACACCTAATGACCAATTACCCGTTGTATTATTTGTGACCTGGGCGTAATTAGGTACATTATAATAATCTTTATCTGTTAGGTTTTGTGTGTCCCACACTCCACTTGAGTCACGACGGTTAGTCATGTCAGCTACTTTATCAAAAGTTGCATAGTAGGTTTTATTACTCCCCGAGATATCCTGTGCCCCAAAATGAAAACTAGAAATATAATCTATTCTTAAGTCTCCAGTTGTTGGCGTAACTTGATTGAGTGGGTGCACTGGTTTTGATGGATCTAACGGATCAACAGGACCAGACTTTTCAAGTAATGTTAAGTTAGCTGATGATATCGCAGTTTTTCCATCAGTTGCAACTGCTGCATCGGCTACTGAATTTACCATCATCGAAAATGCAAGGAGGGGGACAATGGCTACTGCTAGTCGTATATTTTTTTTCAAGCTCATTGTTTTAACCTATCCCTTTCTGCATTTTATAATGCTGCGTCTTTTAATGTCCATGTAATTGTTGATGTATATTTTTCATTTAATTTACTTGTTGCACCAGGTACTTCTAAAGTTGCTTTAGTAACAGGTAATGTGTTAGGCCCCATACCTTTATCTTTAGCTGCATCTACTGCTGGAACAGCTTTAGATGAACCATCTAAAAGCATAGTTGCTGCAGGATTAGCCACAAACTTTGCCCCATTACCATTAATAATTGAACCATTTGTTAAGGTTAACTTAGCACCATCAAGTGCCGTACCCGTTGCCGTGGCAAATTGTGTATTTGCAACTGTTAAATTCCAACCGACATTTGAGCCACGGTTATCATCAACTTGGATATTAGCATCCTCTGGTTTAGCGCCAAAAGACGTTTGTTCATAAGTTTTTGTTGATCCACTAATTTCTTGATCCCCAAAATCAACACTCGGTGCACTGATTAGCTTAAGTTCGCCTGCCCCAGTAGCTGGATTAGCTACGAAGTTAACATCACCTGTTGTGCCTTTTGTAATATCGGCAGCATGTGCTGCAGGTGCTAATGTTGAAAATAACGTAACTGCTAAAAGTGCTGATGTTGCAATTGCTGCTTTTTTCATAATTAATTTCCCCTTTGGTTTAACTTACTTCTAATCTTTTTATAGACCTGCGTCTGTTAATGTCCATGTTAAGTTAGTTTTGTAACTTGTTCCAATTGATTTAGCTGTTTTACCAGGTACTTCTAATGAGATTGCTTTCATTGAAGCATCTGTATCTGTTCCATCGACATATGTGCCAAATGAATCAGTCCAAGTACCCATACCTTGACCCTTAGCAGCACTTACAACTTCAACATCTTTTCCAACAGTTGGTGTAATAACACCACTATTTAAAGCAGTTGGGATTGTTGTCGTGTCACCAATATTTGAAGAATTAAATGTTTGACCGGTCATTTTTAATTGCGCACCAGCCAACTCAGAAGTCCCATCATTAAATTGGGCATCTTGATTTACTGAAAGTTTCCAACCACCATTTGTACCACGGTTATCAGTTACTTGTAAGTAATTAGCACGTTTAACCTTATCACCTTTACTATCTGTAGCTGAAATTGGTTGTGCATAGTAAGTTTCTGTAGAACCAGAAATCTTATGATCAGCACCAAAATCAAGATTAGAGATGTAATCAATCGATAAAGGTCCATCTGTACCAGGTTTGATTGGATCTGGATCTGGATCTGGTGTAATTGGATTTGTTGGATCGATTGGATCTGTGGGATTTGTTGGGCTTGTGCTTCCTGCGACAAAACCTACTTTACCTGTTTCATTATATGTTTGTGTATTATTTGCGGCATGTACAGCTGGTGCTGCAGTCAAACCTAATGTTGTTAACGCAATTGCACTTGCAACGATTTTTGTTGTTTTCATTTTAATTTCCCCTTTTATTGATTCCCTCTATTTTTTAATAACCTAGTTGATACAGGTTTACATCCCTGCGTCAGTAATTGTCCATGTTAAATCAGTGGTATATGGTTTAGCTTCTTTAGCTGAATTACCAGGTACGGCTAATGAAACAGCCTTCATTGCTGTATCCTTTGTAGCATCTGCATCATATACACCAAATGAATCTGTCCAAGTACCCATACCTTGACCCTTAGCTGCATTCAAGACTTCAACAGCGCTACCAGGTGTTGCTGTAATTGTAGCATCGGCTATAGCTGGGGTTGTTGCATTAGTTACACTATCCATATTTTTAGAATTTAATTTTTGTGATCCCATTTTTAATACTGCACCATCTAAATCTGCTGAGCCATCATTAAATTGTTTTTCTTGTTTAACTGAAAGTTTCCAACCAGCATTAGTACCACGTTTATCCGTTACTTGTAAGTAAGTAGCATATTTAGCACCACTAACTGCTTTGACAGGTGCAGCGTAGTAAGTTGTATCGTCCCCAGAAATTTTGTTTTCACCAAAATCAAAGTTAGAAACGTAATCAATTGATAATGGTCCATCAGTACCAGGACTAACAGGAGGAACAGTTGGTTCTAATGGATCAACGGGTTTATCTGGATCAACTGGGTTAACGGGTGGTGTTTTATCATCATTTTCTGTAAAACCAATCTTACCTAATGATGTGTAATTTTCTGTATGGTCTGCGGCATGTACAGCTGGTGCTGCAGTTAAACCTAATGTTGATAAAATAATTGCGCTTGTTACGATTTTAGTTGTTTTCATTTTAATTTCCCCTTTTAATTAATAACCTTTTTTTATTGATAGAATTAATTCTTATAAGTTAGCGTCTGTAAGTGTCCATGTTAAATCTGATGTGTATTTTTCTGCGACTTTTTTGCTATCACCAGGGATAGCTAATTTAACAGAAGCTTTAGCTTTATCAGCGTCTTTAGTTGCATTACCGAATGCTTCAACCCAAGTACCAGAACCTTCGCCATCTTTAGCTTGCATAACAACTTTATCACCTGATGCAGAAGAAATTGCAAGGTTATCTGTTAAAATTGATGGTGCTGGTTTTGTACCATTTTTATCAGCATTATTTGCTTCAGGGTTAGATAACGTAATTGTTGTGCCATCTAATACTGATTTTGTTGTTTCACTTGTAAATGCTTTTGATTGTTGAACTGAAAGTTTCCAGCCAGATACTGTACCACGGTTATCTGAAACTTGTAAGAAGTTTGCAAGGTCTTTTTTAGTTCCAGCTGTTGGGTTATCTGTTGTTGCTGCAACTAATTCCGAGTTATATGTTGTATCATTACCTGTTACTTTTTGTGTACCAAAGTTAAAGTTAGAAACGTAGTCAATTGCTAATGGGCCACCAGTACCTGGGTTCACTGGGTCTGTTGGATCGATAGTATGTCCTGGATCTGTTGGATCAGTAATACCAGGGTCTGTTGTTCCGTCATTTTTAGTCAATTCAACGTTACCATGTGATACATAATCTTTTGTTTCTGATGCGTTAGCTGTTGTAACAGCTGTTCCTGTAATACCTAATCCAAGTAATGCAGCGAATAATAATTTATTTGTTTTTTTCATAATATATATTTCCCCTAATCTCTTTTTTTATAGTTTAGCATCTGTCAAAGTCCATGTTAGTTCAGACTTATAAGCCCCTGCTACTTTTTTCGACTCAGCTGGAACAAACAATGAAATACTTTGTTGAGCAGCTGTATTATCTTTACCAAAACGATCCGTCCAGGTCCCCATACCATTGTCCAACTTAGCTGTCATCACAGTAACTGCCTTACCATCTGGCTTAATTGCTGCTTGACTATCCGTCGGTCTATGCAGGTTACTACCATTAACAACACCATTCATCAACGTGATAACCGTTCCATCTAATTTATTTTTACCATTCATAAATGGATTGGTCTGTGCAACGGTTAATTTCCACCCTGCATTTGACCCACGGTTATCCGTTATCTGAACATAGTTTGGATAATCTCCGACTTTACCGTTCTTATCAGCTAACTGGTCAAGTTGTGCATAATAAACACTATCTTTACCAGAAATTTTTTGTTGACTGAATTGTAAGTTCGAAACGTAATCAATCGATAACGGACCTGGCGTCCCCGGATTAACAGGTCTAACTGGTTTTACCGGATCCGTCGGATTAATTGGATTAACAGGTCGTGTTTCATCAGTACTTCCAACTAACTCAATAGTCGCATGCGATTGATAGCCCACTGTATCGCTTGCTGAAACTTGCGTTACGGCGAAACCAACAGGTACCATGCTTCCTAAAAGAATCCCCATAATTGTACTTCTTTTTAGCATCGTATTTTCTCCCCTCGTAAGATTTTGGTAGTTTTTAATATTAGCAATATGCTAACGATTAACATTAATTAAACAAGGTTTATGAATGTGGCGTATCCGCTAATGTCCATGTTATTTCCCCTGTATAGTCCCCTGCTTTAAGCAAAGGGTTATTTCCATTAAGTTGAACGATAATTCCTTTGTCGTTTGCCCAACTTACTTCTTGAGTTACCTCAGATTGCCCTGAACCAACTTCTGCACTGTTTGATTCTATATCTTGCGATTGACCAGATGCATCTATATATGTCAATACACCATTTAACTTAACGTTAGCATCGTTATGCTCCGTTAACGGTGTTGTAAGTTGAGCTGTTAAGGTCCAAGCTTGTTTACCCGCGTTAGAAACTTGTACGCTATTAACATGAGGATCAGGGTCACTACGTTGAACTTTAAAGTCTTCTCCGCTGTAAGGTAACGTAACACCTAAAAAAGAACCGTAATTAGTTGCCCCAGGTCCTTCTGTAATTTTCAATCCACCTGTAACTTCAATGTTAATGGTCTTTTTTAAACCATCCGAATTTTTGATAACTGCCTGATAAATACCATCAGTTGAAGTTTGTTTAAGTGTCGTTGAATCAACGCTTACTTTAGATTCAGCACCAGTTGCTAACAACCATCCTTTAGCTTCACTAGTCTTTAGAATTAATGCAGTCAACTCATCAGTTGTTAATTTTTGAATATCTGCCTGCTTTACGCCAAATCCTTTTGCATAAAGGGCAGAGACTTTATCAGTTGCAGTGTCATCATCAGTTACAGTAACTGGTACAGCTACTTTTGCGATTTCATTTGGTTTAACTGCAATATCTGTTAAAAGCATATCTTGGATGTAAAATCCTACTGTTTTATTATCAAGTGGTTTACCTGATGGATTTGTCCCATCAACAGTTAGTGTATGTGCATTAACTGTTGGTTGATTAATAATTGTCAAATCTTTAATCAAATCCGTCTCGCCTGTCTTAACCGTATCGCCAACTTTGATTGTTTGTGGGATAGCAATTGCGCCTAATTTGAATACGTTAACAGTTATAGTAACTGGTTTTTCTTGACGGTTATTACCTGGATCAACTGCCGTAACTAATAGTTCATTTTTACCTGGACCTAGTTTAGACATATTAACTGGTACAGAATACGGTGTAGGATTCTTCACATCCACTGTAATAGTATCGTAAGGATTCTTTTCTGACGTTCCATCTGGATACCCGATTTCAATATTTCCTTTTGTATCATCTGAATCAGTAACATCTCCTGTAATCTCAACACCTTTTTGATCAGCGTAACCGTTAATTATTGTATTTTTAACTGTCGCAACGGGAGGAGTACTAGGTGTTGTCTCTTTATAAGTAAGGTAAGACCCATTAACAAGTGTTGCACCTGGAGCTAAATCAACTTGATTAGCTTTCATAATGTACGCACTATCATCACCAATTGTTTTACTTGGATTACTAATATTTTCAATTCCAATATTAGTGTTTGCTGCTGAACCTTCCATACCTGTCCCGGCTACCCCCCCTTTAAAGTAGTTATTAAAATTAGCGGGGTTTAGAATCTTATCTTGAGAACCGCCCGTATAATTTGTCCAACCACCCAAAGTAGCATTAGACTCTGGATCTTTCAATCTCACATCCAAAACATGCTTCTGACTAGTACTATCCCCAATCATTTTAAAGCCATCATTAGGTCCAATACTCTGTAAAGGAACTTTATCAGAATCTACAAAAGTATCATTTGTTTCCAAGGCACCTATTTTTTGTGAATCTGAATTATTATTTGTAATACTAAAGTAACGGTAAATACCACCAGTCCTACCATATACTGATTCAAAAGTATAACTAACTTTGTACTTACTATCATACATAGTTGCTTTAAATCCCGTGTTCATACTATTTTTATAAAGATGATAATCAGTAATTGACCCATCTAAAAGTCCACCCTCGATACCAGAAATACCGTTGTCTAGGTAAGCTTCATTCACATTATAACCACGAGCTATTTTGTCGCCCATAATCAGCCCGTGTATAATCGATGGACGCGGATTTTTTCCGGTAGTATACGTATATGACCAAGATGGTAAATTAGGTGAACTATTATTGCTTGCTCTATCTGCGTCATTATTATTCGTCAGTTCACTAGGCTGAAAAGGTTCAATACTATTTCCAAAGTACATAACTGGTTCATTAGGCTTATCAGATCTCCCCGATTGTGAAACAAACGTCTTTGCTACATCAGCTGCGTAATCTTTTGTTTCCCATTTAACAGTAGGTAGAATTTCATCTTTTGGTCCAACATATCCAGCTGCTCGAGTGGTAGCTCGAGTACTTCGTTTAGTTTTTTCTGATGATTTAGCTTTTATTTTTAATTCACTTTTTTTAGTTGTTGATTTAGTTTCTACAGATTCACTTGATAGCGCCTTTTTTTCTGATTCACTTGATTCTTTAATCGTTAACTTACTTGATGTTTCATCTGATGATTCGCTTGACATACTGCTCTCATCGGTTTTAGCAAACACACTAGGTTCTCTATGGCTAGCTCCCCCAGCTAACAATCCTGCAAAAACAGCACTTGTCATAATTGTTGCCGAAACCCATTCTTTTTTTCTGTTTTTATACTCTCTCATTTTTTAGCCCTCCCCAATCCTTGCTTTTAACTTATTAATTATTTTATCAATTTAGTCTATTTGATTTCACTAACATATTGCCAATTCACTACTATCCCCTATTTATCTAGCTATTTCTATTAACTTTTATCAAATATACCTTTTAGCAAAGTTAAAAATTCAACATGTACATGCTTTGTCTTTGATTAACATGTACATATTATATCTTCAATGGTGTACGATGTTAAATCAAATTTTTTATTTTTTTAAAAATATTTGAAAATTAAACAAATAATAATTATTCATAAGTTTTATCTCATCATAAAACGAAAATTATTAAGCCACTAAAATACGAATAAAATTTAGTTATCATTAATTTTTATTAAAAAAATCCATATCAATACTTAGCAGTATTGATATGGATTTACTATTATTTGGGATTGTTATTTAGTTCATAATTAAACTGCTAAAAATATTCAAATCATTTAAGATTAAATTAGAAACTATAACATTAAGGTGTATTCTCTAGTGTCCATGTTATTTCCCCTGTATAGGCTCCAGCTTTAAGTGATGTATTACCTCCGTTAAGTTGAGCGACAATTCCTTTATCCTTATCCCAACGGACTTCTTGAGTTGCCTCAGACTGTCCTGAACCAACTTCTGCACTACTTGATTCTATATCTTGTACACCATTAGCTGAATTTACATACTCCAAAACACCAGTTAACTTATCATTAGCACTATCTGTCAAACCTTTTGTAAGTCGAGCAGTTAATGTCCAAGCTTGTTTACCTGCATTAGAAATATTCACACTGCTATTGGTACTAGAATCACTACGTTGGAGATCAAAATTTTCTCCACTGTAAGGTAATATCACGCCACTGGAAGAACCATAGTCAGTTGCAGTAGGTGCTGATGTAATTTTTAATCCACCTGAGACAGTAATCACAATTTCTTTTGTTTGACCATCAGAATTTTGGATAACTGCTTTATAAAAACCATCACCTGAAGTTGGTTTAAGTTCTGTTGACTTAACACTAACTTTAGATTCGGCACCCGTCGCTATCAGCCAGCCTCTAGCTTTACTATTATTCAAGATTAATGTATCTAAATCACCAGTTGATAAGTTTTGAATATCCGCTGTTTTTAATTCAAATCCCTTGGCATAAAGAGCAGAAGTTTTGTCAAATGCAGTATCACTATCAGTTACGGTAACGGGTACAGCTACTTTTGCGATTTCATTTGGTTTAACTGCAGTATCTGTTAAAAGCATATCTTGAATGTAAAATCCTGCTGTTTTATTATCAAGTGGCTTACCTGATGGATTTGTTGTATCCATTTTTAAGGTATGTGCATTAACTGTTGGTTGATTAATAATTGTTAAATTCTTAATTAAGTCCGTTTCGCCTGTCTTAACCGTATCGCCAACTTTGATTGTTTGTGGGATAGCAGTTGCACCTAATTTATAAAGATTGACTGTTACCGTAACAGGTTTTAACTGTTCTACTTCACTATCGTCAACAGCTGTCACTATTATCTTATTTGAACCTAATTTTAATTTAGAAGTGTCAATGTTTGCACTATAATCAGCACTAGTATCTACCTTACCTGTGTCGTACACATTCTCTGTTGTTCCTGACGTTGACCCATCTGGATAGGTAATTTGAATATAACCTTTACTGCCATCCTTATCTAAAACCGTTCCTAAAACTTTAGGCCTATTAGTTTGACTTGCATAAGCATTAATCGTTTGTTCTTTTACACTTGCAACAGGTGCAACAGCTTCCTTATAAGTTTGATAAGAACCCGTTACGAGTGTTCCTCCTGGTTCCAAAGTTTTCGGATTAGCTTTTATTATGAACCCACTATCGCCTTTAAATGGGTTATCTGGATTCTTAATATTTGAAACGGCAATAATTTTATTATGTGGTGATTTTTCCATTCCAGTTCCAAGTGCACCACCATTGAAATAATTATTTAAATAACCAGTATTCATAACATTTGGTTCATCTCCGCCTGTGTAATTCGTCCATCCACCTAATTTGGTATTATTTCTTGGATCATTTAATTTGAAATTTAAACTATGTGCTGACCCAACCATTTTGAATCCTTCATCCGGGCCTAAGCTTTCAATGGTAACAGCATCCTCATCAACGAATGTATCGACGCCCTCAATAGCTCCAACTGCACGAGCCGTTGTGTCATTGTTAGTAATACTAAAATAGCTATAAACACCGCCACTAGCATCATAAACTTCCTCAAATGTATAACTTAATTTATACTTTGTATCATACATAATTGCCTTAAATCCAGTACCTGTTTTATTTTTAAAAAGTTGATATCCAGTGATATCCTTACCTTTAACTGCAGATTCAATTGTATAAGGAATTGATGAAAAGGATGATACCAACCCGTATCCACGATTACCTGGGACACTATTATTAATAATAATTCCATAAGATTTCCTTGGAACAGGATTTATTCCAGTATCAAACATGTAGGCCCAACCAGACTTATTAAGACCACTGACGGGATCATTATTTAATAACTCATTCATTTGAAAAGGAAAATAATTATTTCCAAAATATAATACAGGTTCGCCAGGTTTATTCTGTGAACCCGACTGTGAAACAAATGCCGTTGCTGACTCCGCTGAATAATCTTTTGTTGTATCCCAGTAATCATCAGGAAATACATCATTTGCTGGTCCAACATACCCAGCTGCTCTAGTACTTAGTTTAGCTTTTGCTGACGGTTTAGCTTTTGTTTTTGATTCACTTTTTTTTATTGTGATTGATTTAGTTTTTAGAGAATCACTTGATATCGCCTTTTTTCCTGATTCACTTGTGGCGTTATCTGATGACTCACTTGACATACTGCTCTCATCAGTTTGAGCAAATACACTAGGTTCCCTGTGACTGGCCCCCCCAGCAAATAATCCTGCAAAAACAGCACTTGTTATAAGTGTTGCTGAAATCCATTCTTTTGTTCTACTGTTATGTTTCCTCATCTTTTATCCCTCTCTAATGCTTAATTATCTTATTTATTTGGTCTTACTATCATATCGTTAAGTCATTGTCATCCCCTATTTTTCTAACAATTCCCATTAACTTTTAGTAAAGTGAAGATACAATATGTACATACTACATCTACAATTATTATGTACATATTGTATCTTCAATGGTGCACAATGTTAAATCACATTTTTTACCTTTTTAAAAATATTTGAAAATAAAAAAGTTATTAATTAAAAGATAATATCCCTTAATTAATAACTTTTTCATTTAAATTATTTAATTTTTTGTTGATACTTTCTTTTTAATCTTCGATTAATCCATAATATAACAAAAACATTAACGATTATCAGTACGAACAAGAGTAATATCCAATAGATCCAGTAATTTGTTTGATCGATTGTAACATCCTTCTCATTCAATATTCTTGCTTTTGATCCACTTACCGTAAATTTCTGTTTAAAATGCCATGCCTGATTTTTAGAAGTCATCTCTGCACTAAGTTCGTAGGTACCACTTTTGAGTAATTCACCAGCAGCTAATGGAATTGGAAAGGTAACCGCACTGGTTGGGGCAATTTGCATGTCCTTATTACTTGCTCGATATAATACTTTTGAACTACCTAACCGTCTGACTTGTGTATTTATTTGAACTTTATTTAAAAACATAGCGCTCTGATTTTCAAATCTCGCAGCAATCACATTACGTGCATTAATTTGTGTGATATCAACCGTTTTTAATTTTACTTGTGCGCTAGTTACAGGTTGTTCTCCATGGAATATTACCGCAGTCGTATATAAATAACGATTATCAATAACCGCTCGTTCTGACTTTGTTTGAGACTGAGCATCATTGTCTTCAATCACCGATATACCTCCCGCAACGACACCTGCAAAAGTCGTATTGGGTAACGCAACATCCAAAGTAACTATTTTTTCACTTTTTGCAGGAACAGTTATACGATTCTGACGAGCTCTAACTGCTTTTACCACTGAGAACGGCTGTTGTGCCAATACTTTACTTTGTGATTCCGCGTACTCCACAACCCCATTATAGTTTGTTGTTGCATCCTTAATGAGGACTTCAAACGTTAGTGATTTATCAATAAGATTAGCTACCTTAATTTTCAGCTGTGTTTTAGTTCCTGGTGCTGCTTTTAAATCAAAATAAGTTTTTTTCTTATCTAATTGATAGTCAGATATCATAGGTTGAACAGAAAAGTCAACTTGGCTGGCATTAACCTGCTTAATGTCCACTCCGAATAAAAATAAAATACTGAATAAAAATAAATAGCCGAATCTTTTAATAAATTTTGTGGTTATCATTTCATTATTATTCATTTGATGGCACATCATTTAATGACCATGTAATTTCACTACGATAGACATCTGTCATCTTAGTTGCCTCACGGGGAATATTCAAAGCGATACTATTTCCTTTAGTTGCCTCATTCCCAAAACGGTAAACCCAAGTGCCGTATCCTTCATCACCTTTTGCGGCAACGACTACTTTATTAGCTCCTACAGACAAATCAAAATTTTTCTTATAAAATCCAGGTTTTTTATCCGCAGAAATGGAAACAAGTTCACCATTACTAAAACTAAGATAGGCACCCGTTAACGATTTATGCGTCTCTTCAGATTCAAATTGGCGACTCTGTTTAGCTTCAAGCACCCAACCATTTTCAGTTCCGCTAAAATTTGAAACTTGAACGTAATTGGGTGTGCTTGCCCCTGTTGCCATATCTTGCGCTTTGGCATAACTTTTTTTATCATTCGAATCAATTTTAGTTGTATTGAAACTAAGGGAAGAAGCAAAATCGACTGTTGTTGCTCCAGATTGAAAATCCATAGACAAATCGGATTGCGCACTACCACGATTAGTTTTCGCCGCTTGAATCGTTGCCTCAGATGCAGTCATATAGAGACCTAATAGTGTTACAAAGGCGCTTAATACTATTTTATTCATAAAGATTTCCCTCTCCCTGTCTAAAAAAATTACTCTTCTGTTATTTCTATAATTTGAATACATATATTAATGACATGTTATTTTATATCACCACTTTTGTCAATTTTTTTAAAAATATGATAATTATTGATTCTAGATTTATATGCAAACCGTTGGCAATTCCCCTATAATGGATAGTACATACTCTTTAATGAGGAGGAATCGCGATAAATGGACTTTATATTTAACAAAGATGATATTCGTAAGTTAGAATTATTTTCTTATCTTGAGAATACTTATGACCAATCTGCTTCGCAAACAGACATCCAAAAACATTTTAAATGGTCAAAATATTATACAGCAACAACTATCAAGTCTTTAGAAGAAGATCTTGTCACTGAAGGATTAGACGATTACTATTTATTAAAAGTTAGCAATAACAAAGTAAGTCTACAAAAAAATGGCTTAGATTCCATCGATCACCTATTACTTCTATACGCTAAGCAGTCACCTCAATTTTTGATGCTGAATGCGCTATTTACTAACCCTAATTTTAGTATAGAATCCTTCACCGAATCGTTATTTTTAAGTGAAGCAACTGGTTATCGGACCAAGAAATTTTTAGATGATATGTTACAAAAATTAGGCTTTAAAATCACTAAAAACTTCCAATTAGTAGGTCCTGAAGAAAATATTCGCTTATTTTTTTATAACCTTTATTTAGCTGTCTATAAGAACTACAACTTCCCATTTAATGAAGAAGTTGATCGTAATTCTAGTTTATTTTCTAACCAATTAATTTCTAGCTTAAATCTTGATCTCACACAAATACAATTATTGAAACTAAAGTATTTTTCAGCTGTTCTCATACAAAGTTTAGCTTCTAATCGAAATGATACTAATCGTTTTGCTGATGTTAATTTTGCTAATTCAGACTCAATCATGTCCAATATTCAAGACTGTCTTCAAGAAAATCCAGGTATTAATGGACTTACGGATGAACAGTTATCAATTGAAACAGTATTTGTTCTAAATTTCCTTTATATGGAAGACATTGTTGACGTTACATTTAATAACTCATCTTTCTTTTCACAAATTGAATCACTCAATAATTTTGTTATTAAAGACTTACAAAAGTTCTTTGATATCACATTAAGTGAACAAAGTTATATGACATTATTTGACGAATTATCTCGTATTCATTTTTCTAGTTACCATAGTGCCCAAATTGATTTTAGTTGGCAAGTTGCCGTAGATAATACTATTTTAAAAGAAAATTATAGTTGGTTTTATATCTTCGTTGACCAATTGATAACTAACTTAACAACGAATGTACCGGATATTTTCAAAGAAAAAAACATTAACATGGCCCGTTTAAAATCAGAATATCTTTTCTTATTCATTCGTTATATTGATTTACCAACCGTTTCAAAACCGGTGCATATAACAATTGATTTTTCAAAAGGGAGTAACTACAATGATTTAATTCACAAAAATCTTGATTCAATGCCCTTCTTTAATTTGGAAGTTAACTACAAATTAACAGATCAAACCGATATTTACCTTTCTGACTTCTTGATGGCAGATGTCCCCAGTCGCTACCTAATCTGGAATAGTCCACCATTAGCTTCTGATTGGGAGATATTTGCTAATATGGTTGTGGCTATTCGAACAGATAGTCAGGAGGATATCACTAATGCATAAAAAGTTTAGAACATCCCGCCTAACTAGAATTTCCTTAGCCTCAATCGTAGCTAACTTGTTCATTTTATCCATGTATGTACCCAAACAAATTAAAGCAACACCGCGAAGCGATAGTGAAGATTCTCGTGTAGCTCCTGTGAATCCAATGGATCCCAGAAAAAATGCAGAACCTGTGTCCCCTAAGGTTTCGGCACCTAAAAAACAAAAACCTCGTAAGGTTAAGAAAAAAGTAACAGATAAATCACCAATCGCTTTTGTTTCAACGCAACATTCTGTAACACCTATTAAACCACCTGTAGCCCTTTCAGTATCTTATTCTGGCTACTTGGTTCGTCATTTATCAGGGAACCTACTCTATGGTTCAAAAACAAGGTCATCAGATGCGATTATTTTAAAAGAAACTAAAGAATAAATTTAGTTTATTTTATTTGACCTTTTTTGACCAAGGGTTTAAACTAGCATTACATTAGTTCAAATGCTAATATAAAAAAAGTAAATAATAATAAATTCGGAGGTTTCTAACTATGAATATGGTTCCTACAGTTATCGAACAATCTGCCGGTGGCGAACGTGCCTATGATATCTACTCTCGTCTTTTAAAAGACAGAATCATTATGTTATCTGGTGAAGTTAATGATGATATGGCAAATGCTATTATCGCTCAATTACTTTTCTTAGACGCTCAAGACTCAGAAAAAGATATTTCAATTTACATTAACTCACCCGGTGGTTCTGTTTCAGCCGGTTTAGCTATCTACGATACAATGAACTTCATCAATGCTGATGTTCAAACAATCGTTATGGGTATGGCTGCTTCAATGGCCAGTGTATTGGCAACTGCTGGTACAAAGGGTAAACGTTTTGCATTACCTAACTCAGAAATTATGATTCACCAACCACTTGGTGGCGCTCAAGGTCAAGCAACAGAAATTGAAATTGCTGCTGCACATATCTTGAAAACAAGAACATTGATTAACCAAATTTTAGCTGATGCAACTGGTCAAGATATTAAAGTTATCGATAAAGATACAGATCGTGATAACTTTATGACTGCTGATCAAGCAAAAGAATACGGTTTGATTGATAAAATTATGACTAACAAAAAAGGGCTTAAATAAGCTTTAACGTTTAAGGACACTAACAAGTTAACTTTTGTTAGTGTCCTTTTTTTGAGCGGATAATTATTCAGATGAACCCGTCTTATGCTATACTGACGCTAATAAATGAAGACTGGACTGATAAAAATGGATATTTCAATTATTGATGCTTCAAAAGTAAATCGGGACTTTGGACTTGTGATTGGTAACTCTGACGCGCCAAAAACAATTATTGAGTTTATTAACCTACGTTGCCCCTACTCAAAAGAATGGTTCGAAAAATCTAAAGAGACTTTAGATTCTTATGTTGCAAACGGACGTGTAAAACGTGTCATCAAACTTTTTGATAAAGAAAAAGAATCCTTACAACGTGGTAATGTTGCTCATCATTATCTTCCTTTAGATAATCCGCAAAAATCTTACGATTTAATAACTGAATTATTTAAAACGCAAGATACGTGGAAAGACTTAACACTGGATGAGGTTGCTGCCTATATGGAAAAGACCTTTAGTTTAACTGACGTTTCTGATAAAACTTACATTAACTCAATTATCGCTGAAGCTAACGACGCAAATATTCAATTTGTACCAACCGTTATCGTTGACGACCATATTTTTGATGAATCAATTGATCTAGCTACCTTAAAATCATATTTAGATAAATAAAAAATACGCATATAATTAATAGCTAAGATAAAAGCTATCAGTTATATGCGTATTTTATTTGGTTAACCTTTTAATCCTTTAGATTGTCTGACCATATCTTCAACAACAACATCAAAGATTTCTCCAAGTCCAGCACAATATTCTAATATTTCCCACGGCGCATTCGTATGGAAATGCAGTTTCATTAAATCAGAATCTCCCGCAACAAGTAAACTATCACCTTTGAATTGACGTAAAATCTTATCGTTCAATTGGTCCTCGTCTAATGTACTACCTTCTATTAGTAGTTGCGTATCATATTTAAATGTTATCATGCTATCTCACCTCTTTAAAATTTCGTTTATTTTTCACCAATTCGAACTTTTTCAGCAAATTCGTTAATTTTTCGTAGCCGATGATTAATCCCAGATTTTGAAATTGGACCACCTGGTACTAAATCACCTAATTCTTTCAAACTAACTTCTTGATGAACCAGACGTGTTTCAGCAACTTCTTTTAATTTAGAAGGTAATTGCCCTAAACCAACAGAATGTGCAATAAACTCAATATTAGCAATTTGTTTATTCGCAGCATCCGCCACTTTATTCATATTAGCTGTTTCGCAATTAACCATGCGATTAACTGAATTACGCATATCGCGGACAATCCTAATATCTTCAAACTTCAACATAGCCGTTGTTGCGCCAATTAATGACAAGAAATCAGCAATTTTTTCTGCTTCTTTTAAATAAACGATATAACCACTTCGACGTTCAGTCATTCTAGCGTTGAATCCAAATTTATTAATCATTTCGCAAATTGTTTGATTATGTTCTTCATAGACTGAGTAAATTTCCAAATGATAACGGCTTGTTTCAGGATTATTAACAGAACCACCTGCCAAAAATGCCCCACGTAAATATGAACGCATCATCATATCATCATGGGCCAACAGATCCATTGGTACACCCATTTTAAGTTGCATATCTTCAATGATATCCAGGTCTTTTAAAACAAAATCACTACCTGTTTTTAAACGTACAATATAAATATTATTTTTCTTTAATTTCATTTTACGACGAACTAATAGTTCACTTGTAATGTCATAAAATTCATTTAAAAGTTCATAAATCCGTCTCGCAATTGCGGGATTCTCAGTCTGAACATTTAAAACAAATTGATGATTAATAATACTCAAAGACCCATTCATTCTAATTAACGCCATTAACTCTGCTTTAGCATTATTTTTTCTGACTTTGAGGGTCGTTAATTCTTTTTTCACTTCACTTGCATATGACATTCTTTCACCTTATCTCTGTACTAAATAGTCTTTCTATGTCTTAATTCGCGATTTGGTCGACCAACTAAACGGATTAATTCTTCAACGACTTTATTGCCATCATGGAAGACACCTTGATCTTTTAATTTTAAGAAGTTAGATGAAATCACTCGACAATGTTGTTCCCTTAATCCATTAAAGTCATGTTCAACTTGAATTAAATTCTCATCATATTTTTCTTTATCCATATAACCTTCAGGAACCGGTGCCGTATTCACAAGCACTGTATTCACAAAACATTTACCTAGGTGCCCATTCAAAATACGCACATGATCAGCATCAGTAAAATGTTCTGTTTCACCCTTTTGCGTCATAATATTACAGATATAAACAACTTCTGCTTTTGTTTCAGACAGTGCCTTACCCACATTACCAATAACTAAATTAGGCAAAATACTTGTGAACAAACTCCCAGGTCCAAGGACAATTTGGTCTGCTTCAAGAATAGCTTGAACAACTTCTGGTACAGCTTCTGGCACACTAGTTTCACTTTTTTCACTTGAGGTTACCCAAACACGCTTAATTGATTTTCTAGCGGCAGTTATTTCTGCTTCCCCCGCTAAAAAAGTGCCATCAGAAAATTCTGCATTTAATACTAACGGTTCATCCGCAACGGGATAGACATGTCCATCAACTCTCATCATTTCTGATAATTCTTGGACAGAAGCAAAAACACCATTTTTCATTTCAGTTAGTGCTGCAATAATTAAATTACCAATCGCATGTCCTGCAAAAAATCGATCGGACGTATCAAACCGATACTGGAATATATCTAAATATATTTCTGGTAACTCAGATAATGCGGCAATAACATTACGAATATCACCAGGCGGCACAACATTCACGTAATCTCTGATAATACCTGACGAACCACCATCATCAGCAACCGTTACAATCGCCGTGATATCAGCATTTTTATCTCTTAAACTTTTTAAAATAACGGGTAGCCCTGTTCCGCCACCAATAACGACTATCTTAGGTCTATGTCCACTTCTCGTCATGATCGATTGACCGATTCTTTACTTTTATTAATATCACGGTGTGTAACGTTCACCGGATAGTTAATTTTCAATTCTTCACTCAATCTTTTAGCTAAAGCAACTGAGCGATGTTGTCCACCAGTACAGCCAATCGCAATCGTTAAATTGGTTTTACCTTCAGCTTCGTAGCCAGGTAAAATTGACTCAATTAACGATTCAAATTTGGTATAAAAACCTTCTGTAGCTGGTTGTTTCATCACATAATCATAAACTGCCTTATCTAAGCCAGTTTGTGGTTTTAATTCTGGAATATAGTGTGGGTTAGGTAAGAAACGGACATCCATCACGATATCTGCATCGATAGGTAGGCCATATTTAAATCCGAATGATAAGACTTCAACATGAAAATTAGCTGTTTCTCTGGTTTCAAAATTATGAAAAATCTCTTCACGTAACTGACGTGGTGACAAATTAGTCGTATTAATCACTAATTGTGCTTGTGTTTTAATATCATTTAATAAGTCACGTTCTTTTTCAATGCCATCCATCAGACGGCCTTCCATTGCTAACGGATGCGCACGTCTTGTTTCTTTGTAACGAGAAACTAATTCTGCATCTGATGCGTCAAGAAAGACAATTTTAGTGGTTACAAATTCAGTGTTATCAAATCCTGATAACATTTCGATAATTTCATCATAAAAAGCTCTTGATCTTAAATCCATAACAAGGGCAATTTTTGAAATTTTACCTGACTCTTTTACCAACTCCCAGAACTTAGGTAATAAAGTTGGTGGTAAGTTATCAATACAAAAATAACCTAAATCTTCAAAACTTTGCATTGCGACCGTCTTACCGGCCCCACTCATCCCTGTAATTACAACTAGCTCTAACGTATCTGTCATATTCATTCCTCCAAATCTACTATAATTATTATAACATACCTGGTGTTTCTTTTGTATCTGCGCACAAAAAAAGAGTTGTTTCCAACCCTATATCGTTTCACCAAATATTTTCATTTTAATTGCTTGGCCCGTTGGTGTACTAGCTAATCCACCAATCCCAGTTTCTCTAAGCGAGCTCGGCATACGTTCGCCAATGTCTTTCATAGCCATAATAACTTCATCAGCTGGTACTTTGTTAGATAATCCAGCAAGTGCCATATCTGCTGCCGTTAAAGCATTCACGGCTCCTATTGCATTTCGCTTGATACATGGAATTTCAACTAATCCAGCAACTGGATCACAAACCAGTCCCAATAAATTACTAAGTCCCATCGCAAAAGCCTCTGCACATTGTTCCGGCGTTCCACCAGTAACCTCAACGGCGGCAGCTGCTGCCATTGCTGATGCACTGCCGACTTCTGCCTGACAGCCACCAGTCGCTCCGGCAATCATGGCATTATTTGCCACGATCATTCCAAAGGCACTTGACGTAAATAAAGCTTGTAACATCTTTTCATGTGATAAATTTAATCGTTTTTGTATCATGAAAATAACCCCAGGCAACGTTCCAGATGAACCTGCAGTCGGTGTCGCACAAATAAGTCCCATCGAAGCATTGACTTCATTAGTCGCAATTGCATATTGCATCGCCTCTAAGTTAGCATCCCCAGATAAAGAGTGCCCTTTCTCACGATATTTCCGTAGTAAGACCGCATCTCCACCCGTTAATCCCGTTGCTGAAGAAACGCCTTCACCATTTGATCCCTTTTCAATCGCTTGCTTCATCACTTCAAGATTAGCAGACATTTTTTCAATGATAACGTCTCTAGTTTCACTTGATTGCGCCATTTCTTGTTCAATCATTAATTCTGAAACTAATTTGTGTTCTTTATTAGCAGTTGAAACTAACTCAGCAATACTTTTATACAAGATGGAACCTCCTATTTTAAATAAATGAGATTGTGCGTTAATAATCGCAGTTGCTTAATATCAGTCTCAGTAATATTCTTGGATAAATCATATTCATACATAATATCCTCTGGCATTAACTCAGATTCACTTTGCATAACAATAGTTGTCGATTTTTCGATTTGTTTTTGAATTTTATTTTTATTTACTGGATTAGCTTCCAACACTAGTATCGGTAAACTACCCTTTGGAAAAAATTGTTGTTTTTTTATAGTGAAAGCCCTAATTTCAATTGTGCCACCACCAATTGAGCAACCCATTAATTCGATTTTTTTTGTCTCATTTTCAATCGTTAATTTAACACTATTCGGATGGTTAATTGGACTTGGGTGTGCATCTTCAATAAACTGAATCTCAATCCCCATTTTTTCCGCAATCTGAATTGACTGTGGGCAACGGACATCATCAGGTTCAAAGCCTAATACCCCAGCAACGGTCGCAAAATCAGTCCCGTGCCCGCGATGTGTTTTTGCGAATGATTCATAATAGCGAACTTTTAATTTAGTGATTCTCCCATTAAATAATTGAAATCCAACCTTACCGATTTTAGCGGCACCAGCTGTATGTGAACTAGATGGTCCGATCATAACAGGTCCAATAATATCAAAAACACTCTTATAGTTATTGCCCATGGTCAGCCGTTCCTCCAATTTATTTTATGTCTTCTTTAAAGTTAACACTTTTTAAAAAAAAAGGAATAAAAAAAAGCCAGATTTTCATCTGACTTCTTAATTTATTTATTCATTCTCGCACGATCACGTTCTAAGATTGGTTTTAAATAGTGTCCCGTATAACTTTCAGGCACTTCAGCAATTTCTTCTGGTGTTCCAGTCGCAAGAATCGTTCCGCCACCTTCGCCGCCTTCTGGACCTAAATCAATTAAATAGTCAGATGTTTTAATCACATCTAAGTTATGTTCAATAACCAAGACTGTGTTACCCGCATCAACCAAACGATTTAAAACGCTAAGTAGGCGTTTAATGTCATCTGTATGCAAACCAGTTGTTGGTTCATCAAGAATATAAAAACTCTTACCATTTGATTGACGATGTAATTCAGAAGCTAACTTCATCCGTTGCGCTTCACCACCTGATAATGTTGTTGCCGATTGGCCTAACGAAACATAGCCCAAACCAACATCAACAATTGTCTGCAGTTTACGTCTGATTTTAGGAATTGGTTCGAAGAATTTCAAAGCTTCGCCAACTTTTAAATCTAAAATATCAGAGATTGTCTTACCTTTGTAAGTCACTTCAAGTGTTTCAGAGTTATAGCGTGCCCCGTGACAAATTTCACATGGCACATAGACATCTGGTAGGAAATTCATTTCTATTTTAATAATCCCGTCACCTTTGCAGGCTTCACAACGTCCACCTTTGACATTAAAACTAAAACGACCTTTTTTATAACCACGTAATTTTGCTTCGTTAGTTTCCGCAAATAAATCACGAATATTATCGAAGACGCCTGTATAAGTTGCGGGATTACTTCTCGGTGTTCGACCAATTGGACTTTGATCAATATTAATAACACTTTCAATATTTTGAACACCAGAAACTGATTTATATTTACCTGGTTTTTCAGAATTTCGATTTAACTTTTGTGATAATACCTTTTTCAAAATACCATTCACTAAAGTTGATTTACCGGAACCTGAGACACCTGTAACTGAAATGAATTTACCTAAAGGAAAATCGACCGTTACATTTTTTAAGTTATTCTCTTTTGCGCCGGTAATTCGAATCTTCTTACCATTGCCAGCACGTCGTTCATCAGGTAATGATATAAATTTCTTTCCTGATAAATATTGTCCAGTTAATGATTTGCGACTCTTTTTAACTTGTGTGGGCGTTCCAGCAGCAACAATTTCACCACCTAATTCACCAGCACCAGGACCAACATCAATTAAATAATCAGCAGCCATCATGGTATCCTCATCATGTTCAACCACAATTAAAGTATTACCCAAATCACGCATTTTCTTAAGTGATTCAATTAAGCGATCATTATCACGTTGATGCAACCCGATTGAAGGTTCATCTAAAATATATAAAACACCCGATAAATTAGAGCCAATTTGCGTGGCTAGTCGAATCCGTTGTGCTTCTCCACCTGAAAGTGTTCCTGCAGAACGTGATAATGTCAGATAATTTAAGCCAACATTTTGTAAGAATGTTAAGCGGTCACGAATTTCTTTCAAAATAGGTGCTGCAATAATTGATTCTTTTTCTGACAAGTTAACGTTATCAAAGAAAGGTAAGCCGTCACCAATTGAAAGTGCGGAAATTTTACCAATATGTTGGCCATTAATTTGGACGGCTAATGCTTTACGATTCAAGCGGTAACCGTGACATGTTTGACACGTTAAGCTGGTCATATATTTACGCATTTGTTCACGCGTAAAGTCACTATTAGTCTCCGTATGACGACGACTAATATTTGTAATAACCCCTTCAAATAATGCATCTACATCACGAACGCCACCAAAGTCATTAGCGTAATGGAAATGAAATTCACGTGTTCCAGCGCCATTCAAAACAATATCACGTTGTTCATCTGTTAACTTTTCAAATGGCACATCCATTGGAATTCCAAAAGCTTCTGCAGCTTGGGCTAACATCGATGGGTAATATTGCGAACTAATAGGATTCCATGGCTCAATTGCCCCTTCTGCTAGCGTTTTAGTTGGATCTGGAACGACTAAATCTTCATCGACTTCTAACTTCATTCCTAAACCATCACAAGTTTCACAAGCACCAAATGGTGCATTAAATGAGAACAAACGTGGTTCTAATTCTCCAACTGTAAATCCACAAATAGGACATGCATAATGTTCGGAAAATTGAATTGTTGCACCATCTGTATCACCATCAAGAATATCTGCAGTGGCGTAGCCAGAAGATAAACGTAATGCTGCTTCAAATGAATCAAATAAACGTGAGCGAATGCCCTCTTTGACAACAATCCGATCAATCACAATATCAATAGAGTGTTTGACCTTTTTTTCAAGATCAAATTCTTCATCAATATCATGAAGCTCGCCATCAACTCGAACACGGACGAATCCTTCTCGTTTGATCGTTTCAAATATCTTTTTATGTTGTCCTTTTTTATTGCGAATAATAGGTGATAAAATTTGAAGTTTTGTACGCTCTTTTAACTCTAAAACACGGTCAACCATTTGTTCAACGGATTGACTCGTGATTTCATGACCATCATTTGGACAAATTGGATGTCCAACTCTAGCCCATAATAATCTTAAATAATCATTAATTTCAGTGACTGTCCCAACTGTTGATCGTGGGTTTTTTGAAGTTGTTTTTTGGTCAATCGAAATAGCAGGTGATAACCCATCAATTGAGTCAACATCTGGCTTATCCATCTGCCCTAAAAATTGACGTGCATATGCTGATAAACTTTCAACATAGCGACGTTGTCCTTCAGCATAAAGTGTATCAAAAGCTAATGAGCTTTTCCCTGATCCTGAAAGTCCCGTAATCACAACTAATTTATCTCTTGGGATAGTGACATCCACATTTTTTAAATTATGCGCACGCGCACCATGGATCACAATTTTATCATTTTTCAAGAAATATCCCCCTATTTATAACATTTGTGTTTTTAATTCTAATACCGTATCACGCAATGATGCAGCTGTTTCGAAATCTAATTTTTTAGCTGCTTCTTTCATTTGTCCTTCTAAGCGATCAACCATATCTTGTTGTTCCTTTTTATCCATATCCAAAAATTCAGTTTCGGTAAAGGTTTTAACAGTTCCTGAATTATCTTCAATTTTTGTTGGCGTAATTAACTCACGAATGGCTTTTTTAATCGTAGTTGGCGTAATATGATGTTCCTCATTATATGCCATTTGGACATCACGGCGGCGTTGCGTTTCTTCCATTGCGCCCTTCATTGAATCCGTCACTTTATCAGCATACATAATCACTCGTCCGTTTTCGTTACGAGCTGCACGACCAATTGTTTGAACTAGAGAACGTTCACTACGTAAGAAACCTTCTTTATCGGCATCTAAAATTGTCACTAATGACACTTCAGGAACATCAATACCTTCACGTAATAAGTTAATTCCAATTAAAACATCATATGTGCCTAAGCGTAAATCGCGAATAATTTTCGTTCGTTCCATCGTTTTAATATCACTATGCAAGTACGCAACTTTCATCCCCAACTCTTTCAAATAATCAGTTAAATCTTCTGACATTTTCTTGGTTAATGTTGTGACAAAGACACGTTCATTGCGTTCAATACGTAAATTAATTTCGCCAACTAAATCATCAATTTGGCCCATAATTGGACGAACTTCAATGATTGGATCTAGTAATCCAGTTGGTCGAATAATTTGTTGAACAACATCTGACGTCCGTTCCATTTCGTAAGGTCCTGGTGTTGCAGACATATAAATGACTTGATTAACGTGCTCTTCAAATTCCGCAATCGTTAATGGTCGGTTATCCAGTGCACTAGGTAAACGGAATCCGTAATCTACTAACATTTGTTTACGAGCGCGATCACCATTGTACATCCCTCGAATTTGAGGCATGGTTACATGAGATTCATCAACTACGATCAAGAAATCTTTGGGAAAGAAATCAATTAATGTATATGGAGGTTCGCCAGGTTTACGTCCATCCATATGGCGGGAATAGTTTTCAATTCCGGATGTATAGCCCATTTCACGTAACATTTCTAAATCATAAGTAGTTCGTTGATCGATACGTTGGGCTTCTAATAATTTATCTTCATCTTTTAATTCTTTTAATCGATCAGCCAATTCAACTTCAATACCTTCAATGGCATGATCCATCACATCATCATTCGTCATGAAATGCGTTGCGGGGAAAATAGCCATGTGTTCAAGTTCACCCATAACTTCACCTGTTAATGAATCAACTTCACGAATACGATCGATTTCATCGCCAAAAAATTCAATACGAACAGCTTTTTGATCACGAGATGCTGGGAAAATTTCCACAATATCTCCATGAACTCTAAACCGACCACGTTGAAAATCAATATCATTTCGTTCGAATTGTATATCGACTAATTTTCTAAGTAAATCATCACGTTCCATTGTCATTCCAGTACGCAATGAAATAACATGATCACGATATTCTGTTGGATCACCTAATCCAAAGATACTTGAGACAGATGCAACAACAATCACATCATTACGTTCTAATAATGAACTTGTTGCAGAATGTCGTAATTTATCAATTTCATCGTTAATACTGGAATCTTTTTCAATATACGTATCACTTGAAGGAACGTAAGCTTCTGGTTGGTAGTAATCATAATAACTCACAAAATATTCCACCGCATTATTCGGGAAGAATTCTTTTAATTCACCATATAATTGTCCAGCCAATGTTTTATTATGCGCAAGGACTAATGTGGGACGATTAACTTCTTTAATCACATTTGAAATGGTAAACGTCTTACCCGTTCCCGTTGCACCCAGTAATACTTGTTCTTTTTTACCATCATTTAATCCATCAACTAAAGTTTTAATCGCATTCGGTTGGTCTCCAGTTGGTTCGTACTTTGAAACTAAGTCAAAAACGCCATCATCATGTCTATCAATCAAGTTAACCCCTCCAATACAATCATTTTTAGAAATTAAAAAAAGCCTGGAATAACCTACCCAGGCTCATTTAAAAATGATTATTCTCTACTAATTATATTAGCATACCGAACATACTTTCGCACGTTATCTCACTTATTTTTTCAGAATAACTTAATCAACTAAATAATCACGACCCCAAATAAGACCCATTGTTTTTTCTCCAGTATGGACGCCAATAACAGGCCCAATATGACTAACCTCAACTGGAATATTAGGATAGTTGGTTTTAATAAATGAGACCCATTTTGTACTCTCTTCAGGATTGTTCGCATCAACGATACTTACTCGAATTGGATAATCAACTGAGTTAATCGCATCAGAAAAATCTGCCATTACCCGTTGAAAAGCACGCTTCTTTGTCCGTTCCTTAGTTAAAGGGATAATTTGACCTTCATGATTAAAGGTCAGAATTGGTTTAATTTGTAATAAGTTACCCACAAACGCAGCACCATTCGTCATACGGCCCGTTCTAAGTAAATGGCTCAAGTTATCCACAACAAAGAAAATACCCACCGTTTCACGCATTGCTTCTATTTTAGGTACAATCGTGTCTGCATGCTCACCTTGCGCCACTAATTGAGCAGCTTTTAATACAAGAAAGGCTTCTGCTGAACTTGCTGCTTTAGAATCAATCGGATATACCGTAATTCCTTCCACAGTTTTTGAATAAGCACGTAAATTATCCACAAAACTTGTGATACCTGTTGATAGATGAATTGAAATTACTTCATCAAATCCCTCTTCAATTAATTTATCGAAGACACTTTGCATTTGTCCCATTGTGACTTGTGACGTTGTGGGTAACTTATCCGTATCTTTCATTCTTTGATAAAATTCTGAAGCAGAGATTTCCACATCTTCTAAATAAGTCTGTTGCCCAAAAATAACCGTGATTGGTACAACAATAATATTTTTATCTTTGGCTACTTTTGGATCAATATATGACGCACTATCTGTTACAATTGCCGTTTTCATTAATTTCTCCCTATTCTTTAAGCAAAAAAGGACTACCTTGTATGCATTATTCTAGCATACAACGCAATCCTTAACCTATGTGTACTCTATTTCTTAATAATATCCAAGGTTATTTTTTTAATTTTATCTTTATCTGTGAAATCTTCCGTTAATAATTCTGGAAGAATTTCTTGTAGAATATACTGAACACTCGCTAAATCTGAAAATTCAAGAATCGTTTTTAAGCTTTCTTGATAAATTTCAGTATAAACTGATTCAGGATTACCCTTTTGAATTTCGCCAAATGATTCATATAATAAATCTAATTTATCAGCTACAGACAAGATTTTACCTTCTAAAGTATCATCCTTACCTTCTGATAATCTACGACGATAGGCATCTTGGAATTCTTCTGGAATTTCGTTCACAATAAAATTCTCAGATAATGATTCCTCAACATTTGCTAACATTTCTCTTAGCGTTGTTGTTGCATATTTAACGGGTGTTTTAATATCACCAATGAATCGTTCTGTATAATCATGATTCAACGCTTTTTCATACAACATGCGCCAATCAATCGTATTTCCTGCATTTTCTTCAACATCACCTAAAAATTGAGCAGCTTCTGTTACTTTGAATGAATGTTCCGCTACCGAATGATCTTCATATTTAAAATATCCTGGTGCTCGTTTTAACGTTTCTAAATTACTTAAACTTTGTAGGTATTGATGCATTCCCATAATTAACAGCTCCCTCTCATTTTTTATATAAATTTTTACAATCTTACCACATATGGAAAAGTTAATTCAAGTATCATCAACTTTTAACAAAAAAATAAACTGATTCACATTGCAAACGCTTGATACATCAATTGGAACACGTCGCGCAACTTTACCTTACTTTTTTATGTTATGCTTATTTTCATGCTTTATATTTAAGGAGGACATTTTTTTGAAGTTTTTAGCCAATAAAACCGTTGAATACTTAACCGGTTTTATCTTGATTTTAATCATGGTACAAGCCGCGTCACTTTTACATGATTCAGAAATTATTTTACCTGAAATCGCCGCGTTAACAGTTGGACTGTGGATTTACCACGAAGCCAATTGGTTAGATCGTTCGTTTAATCTTTTTTTGCTGCCTTCTGTCACCGCAATTATCGGTTTTGGCATCAATTTACTTGAGATTTCTTACACAATTAAAATCTGCCTAATGATCGCCATCATGGTCTTTCTATTAGTGGTAACCCGATCGGCACTGGCGCCTTCATTGGCTACAGGTCTCTTGCCAATCATCGTTAATGCGTCCAAATATTCATTCATCATTGCCATCATCATTTTCACTTTCATCGAGATGATTGTCGTTAAAGGCCGTAAACTCGATCAAAACTACGCAAAAAAAACAAACCTTAACTATCAGGCTATGCTTTTATTTCTCGTTTCTTCACTCATTTGGGTTGGTCTCGTGACGATTGCTGGAAAGCCTTTGATGGCCGCTATTCCACCGATTCTTGTCGTTTTTTTCGAGGTGCTACAAAAGCCGATGTATCCGGCAAAAATGGTGTTCAAACAGGTTACTGCCTTGACGCTTTCAGCAACGATCGGTGTTCTCGCCTGCATGGTAATCGATTCCAATGTTGTTGTCGCCTTAATCACTATGCCTCTCGTTTTTTGTATACTCCATCTTTTCAAAGTTAAAATTCCAGCCGCTTATGCCTTTCCATTGCTTGCAATGATTGTTCCACCGACTATCTTTAGCGTTCTCCCCGTGTCGTCCCTACTCGCTTCCATCTACTTTCTTGGAATCGCCTACCTTTATCACCGCTTTAAAAAGAAAAAAATGAATAAATAGAAACTAAACAAGTTAATCAGCCCTGAAAGAAAATAATAAATCTTAAAAAGTTGTTTACAAAATACTGTTTTATTTGCTTATAAATTTTGTAACCCATTTAAGGTCAAAAAAAGTAGTGCTAAATGTAAATTTAGCACTACTTTTTTAGTTAGGCGTTGACAATTGCCATAATTGCTTCTTCAAATGCAAGACACTTAGCTTGTGCTTTTTCATCAGTTTCAGCTTGCGTTCCCACGTAGAATTTAATTTTTGGTTCAGTCCCTGAAGGACGAATTGCAATCCAAGAACCATCTTCTAAGATATATTTCAACGCATTTGCAGTTGGTAATCCGATTTCTTCAGATGATCCATCAGCTAATTGCGCCATACCCGTTGTGAAGTCTTCTAATTTAGCGACTTTATAGCCAGCAAAATCTTTAGGTGCGTCATCACGGAAGATTGTCATTAAATCTTTGATTTTTTGAACACCTTCAATACCTTCAAACGTTAACGCTTTAGTATTTTCAGCGTAATAACCATATTCTTTAAATAAATCATCTAATCCATCTGACAATGTTTTATCAAATTGTTTGTAGTAAGCAGCTACTTCAGATAACATTACTAATGCTTGGATAGCATCTTTATCACGAACGAAAGGACGAATTAAGTAACCATAACTTTCTTCAAAACCAAACATAAAGGTATGTTCATTTGTTTCTTCATAGTTTTGAATTTGTTCCGCAATAAATTTGAATCCTGTTAAGACATTAATCATTTTAGCATGATGTGCTTCAGCAATCTTAGTTGCAAGTTCACTTGATACAATTGATTTAACGCCAACGGCATTAGCGGGTAAAGTTCCTGCTTCTTCGCTAGCAGTTAAAATATAATTGAACATTAGAGCAGCAATTTGATTACCTGTTAATAATTTATATTCACCATCAGTTTGACGTACAGCGACACCCATACGATCAGCATCTGGATCAACAGCGATTAATAAATCAGCATGTTCACGTCGACCCCATTTGATAGCTAAATCAAATGCTGGTGCGTCTTCTGGGTTAGGTAACTTGATTGTTGGGAATTCAGGATCACCTTCAGCTTGTTCAGGCACAATCTTAAATTGTTCAAATCCAGCTTGTTTCAAAGCACGTTCACCCAACATTTTACCTGTTCCATGAAGTGGTGTGAAAACAAGTTTCATTGAAGCACCAACTTCATCAACTAATTTTTGATTAATTGTCACTTTTTTAACTTCAGCAAGATACGCAGCGTCAACTTCTTCACCAATAATTTGGAGTGTTTTATCAGCTTTTAATACTGTCTCATCACCTACTTTAATGGCAAATAAATCATCAGCTTCGCGAACAAAACCAGTAATCATATCTGATTCTTTAGGTGGCATTTGGCCACCGTCTTCACCATAAATTTTATAGCCATTATATTGTTTAGGATTATGGCTAGCCGTTATCATAATTCCGGCGTAAGTAGCTAAATGGCGGACTGCAAACGATAATTCTGGTGTGGGACGTAAGCTTTCAAAAACAAAGCTTGGAATACCATGTGCGCCTAAAACTTTAGCTGATTCCATCGCAAATTCTTGTGATTGGTAACGCGAATCATAACTAATTGCGACACCGCGCATTTTAGTTGCATCATCTAACGTATCCATAAAGCGAGCTAATCCTTCAGTTGCTTGACGAATCGTGTAGATGTTCATCCGGTTAATACCAGGACCCATCAAGCCACGCATACCAGCAGTTCCAAATTCCATTGGTTGGTAAAAAGATTCTTTTAAATCTTCTTGATTATTTTTAAGCGAAACAATCTGATTTTTTAATGTTGCGTCTAGTGTTTCTTCATTTAACCAAGTTAAATAATTATCTTCCCAAGTCAAAATATCACTCCCATTCATATAATATTACTATTATACAATAAATGCGCTTACTATTCAGGATAATAAAAAAGATATCAGAATAATTCTGATATCTTTCTTCCAGCAAGTCGCTCACGTTCAATTCCTGATTTAATTACCTTTTCCAAAATATGCTCAAATTGCTTAATTTCTTCTTCACTAAGCACCGATATACTTTCATCATTAACGACTGTAATTCTATCAAAAATATCTTGATAATTATTAATCGCTTTTGCTGTAGGATAAAGTTCAGTCCGTCGTTTATCTGCGGACGACATTTTTTTTTCAAGCCAACCATCTTTAATTAATTTTGAGATAGCACGTGTCACAACACTGTGATCCCGATAAATATTTTGGATTAGCTCATCCTGACTAACGCCAGGTGACTCACAAACTAACAACACGTAAAAAAAGTTACTCTCAGAAAGTTCAAACCCTTTTAACGTATCATTTATTCTTAATCGAATCATTCTGTTGTAAATTGTTGTTAATTTCTCAACTTCATGTGTATCGTAAAAAGAATTTCCATTCATATTTTGCATCTCAAAACTCCTTAAGCTTTACTTGTTTTTCTGAAATAGATTAGTCCAACTAGTCCAATTACAATTGAGACAACCATGATAAAGATCATTGAATATTTGTATCCAACAACAAATGATGCAGGAATACTAGCAATAACAATAATAACGGTATTAAATAATGAACCACTAACTTGTCTTAATGTATTCGTTAATGTTGTTGCATGATTTATTTCCATTGGATTTAAATCTTTTAAAGATTCTGTTGTTGCTGGAGCCATAATAGCACCAACCCCTGTTAATCGAATAGCGTAAGTAACAACTGATAACCAAACAGGAAATTCAATTGTTAAGAATAACATTGGTAGTACTGAAATCATCAACATCAAAAAGCCAAATATAAATATTTTTTTATAACCGTATTGATCATAAAGGTTACCAACAATAGGTGAAATAATAGCATTAATTGCAGCACCCGGTAACATAATTAATCCAGCAGTCATTCCTGATAAATGTTGATTATTTTCTAAGAACATTGGCATAACTAATTCTGTTGCCATTAAAATACCAAAAACTAACATAATTAATGCAATCATAGTTGAGAATGAACGTACTTTGAAAATTCGAATATTTAAAAATGGTTCTTTTAAAGCTAATTGACGACGGCCAAAATAGATTAATGCTAAAACACCAATCACAATAAGGACAAGTGCAACTAATAATTGGTCTCCAATAATTGAAATACCAATTAAAATTGTAGCAAGTCCAACTAGTGATAAGAAGAATGATTTAAAATCAATTTTAACATCTGTCTTTTCTGAATAGTTAGGTAAAATACAAACCCCAACAATTAATAAAATTAACATGATTGGAATAATGAAAATAAATAATGCTCTCCATGGTAAAAATGTAATCATAATACCTGATAAAGTTGGTCCAATTGCTGGAGCAGCTGAGATAACAAGCATAGCAAGTCCCATTACAACGCCACGGCGTTCAATTGGGTTAATTGCAATGACACTAATCATCGTAAATGTAGTCAATACGCCACCGGCAGCAGCTTGGATTAAGCGACCAATTAAGATTGCCCAAAAATTAGCGCCACTTGATGCAACGATACTTCCGATTAAAAAGACAACCATAATACCGACAAATATTTGTCTTGTTGAATATTTTTCATATAAAATTGCTGATAATGGTGTCGAAATTCCGACCATTAAAACATAACCCGTCGTTAACCATTGTGCGGTTGCAAGGTTAACATTTAAAACGGTGATTAATTTTGGTAATGCTGTAATCATCAATGTTTGATTTAATAAAGCGGCAAAAGTCGCAATTAATAAAACAGCACCAATTGTGTTTCTTTTTTTGTTTGTCATTCTAACTCTCTTCTCACTTAAATTTACGCATATGTTTAATTTTTTTCATAAGCGGATTAGATTATTATAATGTTCACATGCACATAAAGTCAAGTAAATAAAAAAATAAGCCTCAAAAGGCTTATTCTATAATTTAACTTAATTCTGCATCATTTAATGATTCAAGGTAACTAAATGTTTGTTGTCCAGCAATACCACCGTCACCAACTGCAGTTGTAATTTGACGCAATTCTTTCTTACGCACATCACCAACTGCGAAAATACCTGGTACATTTGTTAGCATATTTTCGTCAGTTGGAATCCAACCATAATCGTCAGTAATTCCAAGCTTTGTGAATGCTGTTGTCATTGGTTTAACACCAACATAAATGAAGACACCACTAGCAGGAATTTCAGATGTTTCACCTGTTTTATTATTCGTTACTTTAACGCCAGTTACTTTACGATCGTCACCAACAATCTCTGTGACATTAGTATCCCAAACAAAAGATATTTTATCATCCGCAAAGGCACGATCTTGTAAGATTTTTTGAGCGCGTAATTTGTCACGACGATGAATTACCGTCACTTTTGAAGCTAATTTTGATAAATAAGAACCTTCTTCGATTGCTGAATCACCGCCACCGATAACGATGACTTCACGATTTTTGAAGAAAGCACCATCACAGACTGCACAGTAAGATACACCTCGGCCACTAAAGGTATCTTCGCCTTCAGCACCCAATTTTTTGTATTCTGATCCAGTTGCGATAATTAAAGCTTTTGTTTCAAAAACATCATTATCTGTTGTGATGAGTTTAGTATCGCCTTCAATTGTAATATCGGTTACACTACCGTATGCATATTCTGCACCAAATTGTGTCGAACTTTCGTACATTTCTTTTGCTAAATCAGGGCCTAAGATTGATTTAAATCCAGGATAATTTTCAACTTCAGCCGTATTGTTCATTTGGCCACCATAAATCCCACGATCAATCATTAAAACCGATAGATTTGCACGTGATGCATAGAGTGCGGCAGTCATTCCACCGGGCCCAGCACCAATCACAACAACATCATATTTTTTTGTCATTAGTTCAACCTTCTTTCTTTTAGTAAGTAATTCAACAATACCCTATGTTACTTTTTTTGTCTATTTAATTGCTTTAACATCAAAAACAGGTCCCAAGTGAGTTGAACTTGAAACCTGCTTTACTGTAAGAATTAGGCTACTTATTTTTTGCTGTATCTTCTGCAATTAATTTTGCGCCTAAAGTCTTCAAATATTCTTTTAATTCATCTTTAACTTCTTTATGTTTCAAACCATACTCAATACTTGTTTTTAAGTAGCCAAATTTATAGCCAACATCGTATCGGGTTCCTTTAAATTCATGAGCGAAAACACGTTGCACCTTGTTCAATGCATCGATGGCATCCGTTAATTGAATTTCATTACCAGCACCTGGTTTTTGATGTTCTAAGATACCAAAAATTTCAGGTGTTAATAAGTAACGTCCAATAATAGCCAAGTCACTAGGTGCTTCTTCAGGTGTAGGTTTTTCAACAAAGTTTTTAACATTGAATAATCCAGGTTTAACTTCTAATTCAGGATTAATCACACCGTATTTTGAAACTTCTTCATGAGGGACTTTCATCACCGCTAAAGTTGAAGCATGTGTCTCATCAAAGCGATTCATGAGTTGACGCGTTAATGGTACTTTATCTTCCATTAAATCATCGCCTAACATGACAACAAAAGGTTCATCCCCAACAAAGTCTTTAGCCATTAAAACGGCATCGCCAAGACCTCGTGGATGAGATTGACGAACAAAATACAAATTAATATCCGTTGTTTCTTCAACTAATTTTAATAATTCGTCTTTATGCTTTGCAGCTAAATTCGCTTCCAGTTCTGGCACCGAATCAAAATGATCTTCAATTGGTCGCTTACCTTTACCCGTAACAATCAAAATATCTTCAATACCCGATTGACGCGCCTCTTCAACAATAAATTGAATCGTTGGTTTATCAACAATTGGGAGCATTTCTTTTGCCATCGCTTTAGTTGCTGGTAAGAAACGAGTCCCTAGTCCAGCAGCCGGAATAATGGCTTTTTTAACTTTTTGCATAGTCTAATCCCCTTTTATTCTGCTAATTCAGATTTACCTTCACGATTGATCAAAGCTTCAATCACTGATTTAATTTCTTTATTATTGTATAAAACGTCATAAATTGCATTTGTGATTGGCATATCAATTCCTTGTTGTTGTGCTAATTCATAAGCAGCCTTAGCAGTACCAACACCTTCGATAACCATACCCATATCAGCAACAACAGCATCTAATGATTTACCTTGACCTAATTGGTCTCCAGCACGCCAGTTACGTGAATGAACACTTGTAGCTGTAACGATTAAATCACCAACACCAGAAAGTCCCATAAAGGTTAATTGGTTAGCACCAAATGATGTCCCTAAACGAGCAATTTCAGCTAATCCACGTGTAATCAAAGCTGCTTTAGCGTTATCGCCATAGCCCATACCATGAAGCATACCAGCACCAACGGCGATAATATTCTTCATAGCTGCGCCCATTTCAACACCGATAACATCGTTATTTGTGTAGATTCTTAAGAATTTATTCATAAAGAGATCTTGAACAAAACTTGCAGCTTCAGGATCAGTACTTGCTGAAACAATTGTTGTTAAATCACGATTTGCAACTTCTTCAGCATGACTTGGGCCAGAGAAGACAACAACACTACCACGAATGTCAGCAGGAATTTCTTCTTCAATAACTTCTGAAATACGTTTGTGTGTGACTTGTTCTAGTCCTTTACTTGCATGAATAATAATTGGTTTGTTACCTGTTTCTTCTAAAATTGCTGCTACTTGTTTAGCAACAATACGGCTTGCTTTTGTTGGAACAACAAATAAAATAGCGTCAACTTGATCCAAAGCTTCTTTTAAATCTTCATATGCATGTAGGTCTTTAGAATAAGTGTAATCTTCCAAGTAATGCTTATTTGTATGGAACTCATTCATTTCTGCTACTTGTGCTGGAACATTTGACCAAAGTCTGATGTCATGACCATTTTCAGTTAGGATATCGGCAAGGATACTACCCCAAGAACCGGCGCCTAATACTGCTACTTTTTTTGTCATTATATAATCTCCTTCAAAATTTATTCATTCTAATCATACCAAATTTTACCTCTAATAGCATTAACTATGAGAAATTTTTATTTCAATTGTCCGTCTAAATACCATTGATTTTGCGGTTCCCAATATCTTCTCAATAATAACCAACTAATTGATCCAATAAAAATCACTAATGAGAGAAGTTGAGAAACACGAATTGTTGAAAATAACATTAAGCTATCTGTTCTCATTCCTTCGATAAAGAAACGACCAAATGAATACCAAGTTAGATATGCAAATAGTATTTCTCCACGTTTGAAAAGGTGTACTCGATGTCTCAAGGCAATTAATATTAAGAATCCAACAAAACTCCACAATGATTCGTATAGAAATGTTGGCTTATAGTAGGTGCCATTGATGTTCATTTGGTTAATAATAAATTCAGGTAAATGTAAATTTTGCAATGCCTCTAACGTCGTTTTTCCACCATGGGCTTCTTGGTTCATAAAATTACCCCAACGGCCGATTGATTGCGCAAGTAGCACAAGTGGTGCCGCTAGATCAAACATTAACCATGCTGACAAATGGCGACGCTGACAGAAAATAATCACTGTAATAATTGCGCCTATTAACCCACCATAGATAGCAATACCACCATCCCAAATTCGATAAACTTCACTGAGATGTTGAGCGTAATAAGACCACTCGAACACAACGTAATAGAGTCGCGCAGAAACAATTGAAATTGGCAACGCCCATAGAACCATATCATATATGGTATCTTCATTTATTCCTATTTTTTTGCCTTCAAGAATGGCTAAAATAACTGCTAGAATTACTGCACTCGCAATTATTACACCATACCAACGAACTTCAATAGGTCCTAATTTAACTGCGATGGGATTCAACGCACCTAATAAATAATTCAATTTACTCTCGTCCAATCCTTAATCTTTTTTTGAATTTGTTTGGATTAAGCCATTTAGATTAGCTTCAAATGCTTTAGTAGCATCATAACCCATTGTTTTTGCACGGAAGTTCATTGCTGCGACTTCAATGATAATGGCCAAATTACGTCCTGTTTTAACAGGTACAGAAATTTTTGGCACATTCACATTGAATATTTTAACAAATTCATCATTATTACCTAATCGATCAAATTGTTTATCAGGAGTCCAGTTTTCTAGATGAATAATTAGTGAAATATCAGTGTCATTACGGACAGCTCCTGCACCAAACAAGTTCATGATATCGATAATACCGATACCTCGAATTTCAAGTAAATGTTTTAAAATTGCAGGTGCCTCACCAACAAGTGTCTCCTCATCTTGTTGGAAAACATCAACACGATCATCTGCAATTAACCGATGTCCACGTCTAATTAATTCAAGCGCTGTTTCTGATTTACCAACACCAGAATCACCTGTAATCATGACCCCAAGACCATAAATATCAACTAAAACACCATGTATTGACTGGCGTTCAGCTAATTTAGCTTCCAAAAAGTTAACCATATTAGAAGATAGACGTGACGTTGTTAGTTTTGAAATTAGAACTGGAATATGTCTTTCTTTGACGATAGCTAATAATTCTAGCGGCACATCCAAATCATTTGAAACAACAAAACATGGTGTTTGTTCTGTTGCTAATTGATTCATCACATTCTGCCTATCTTCAGGAGTCAGTCCATTTGCATAAGCATGTTCTGTCATCCCAAATAATTGAATACGTTCTTTCGGATAAAAATTAAAATACCCGGTTAATTCTAGACCAGGACGTGAAATATCACTTGTTGTAATTTTTTTATCATCCAAGTATTCTTTCCCAATTAAAACAGTTAATCCCATTGCATCTACTAAATTTCTAACTGAAACTTCATTGGCCATCTTAATGCCCCCTATTGTCTATTTCTAATAAAGTAATTTGTTACGATTGTATTAGCAATACTCATCACAATTGAGATGATAAATGCCGCCCAAAAGCTCGAAAATTTAAATTCATTACCCACAAAAAATGACGTCATTTGTAACATAAATGCATTTATAATCAGATAGAAAAATCCTAAACTGAAAATAGTTACCGGCAGTGATAAAATCACTAAAAACGGTTTAACTAGCATATTTAGTACGGCCAGTACAAAACTGGCGATTAATGCAACCCAGATACTTTTAACAAATAAAGTCTCTGGAAAAAAACCAGATATTGCCAAAAACAGTATGGCATTAATTAATACGCGCTGCCAAAATCCCATGAATCTTCACCTCATCATTAATATTATTTATCGTCTGTAACTTCTACATCTTTAATAATTTTACGGCCACTCTTACTTGATGAGCTAGTCCGTTGTCCAGTACTAGATGTAAACTGCTCAAAAGAACTAGTAAATGAACGTTTTTTCCCTGGTAAGCTAATTGCTAACAAGATATAGACAAGTATAAATACGCCTTTTGTTGCGAAGATTAGCATTAAAAATAAAAATCTAACGAGTGTTGGATTCCAATTTATATATTCGGCAAGTCCAGCTGCGACACCCGCGATAATTTTATTAGTTGATTTTGTGAATTTTTTATTTGTTTTCATTTTGTAGTTCCTCCATTCAGAATAATCTATCATTATTGTACTTCTTATCGTACTCATTTTACAATTTTAACGAGCGTTATTTACTTAAATTTTAACGTTTAAATTAAAAATAACTAACAATCGCGAAATTGTTAGTTATTAAATGAGTAGTGCCTTATTCATTTTCTTTTTCTAACTCTGATTTACCAGGATTCAATTCAGTGATTCGGCCATTTTTTAAATAAACAACCCATTCACACACATTTGTAACATAATCGCCAATTCGTTCTAGATAAGTGGCAACCATCAAATAGTCAGCACTTCCCACAACTGTTTCGGGATTCGTTTTCATTTCATGGATACACTGGTCATATATTGTCGTGAAATATTCATCAACTTCAAGATCTAAATTAGCAACTTTACGAGCTTTTTCGGCATCTTTTCTAATATAAGCTGTGAGGACTTCTTCAACCATCTTACGTGCGTGGTCGCCCATAATTCCGATCTCATCTTCAATCTCCGTTACCCTAGGATTGCCTTTAACACGAATCGTTGATCTCGCAATACTTACAGCGTGATCTCCCATTCGTTCTAAATCAGAAATAGCTTTTAAAACAGTCACAATATCTCTTAAATCACTTGTAACAGGTTGATACAATGCAATCATTTCTAACGTTTGTTTTTCTAACTTCATTTCGCGTTCATTAATTTTGTAATCGCCAACGATAACTTCATGGGCCAACTCTTTATCATGATTAATGAAAGCACGGACAGATTTATGAATGGCTTCACTAACCATCATACCCATTTCGCTAAATCTAATGTGTAGCTTTTCTTGTTCTTCATCAAAAAGTAATCGCATTATTTTGTCTCCCTTTCTTAACCGAATCGACCACTAATGTAGTCATCCGTTTCTTTTTGTACAGGCTGCGTAAATAATTTTTTAGTTGGTGCAACTTCAATTAAATTACCTTCTAAAAAGAAGGCAGTTCGATCTGAAATTCGAGAAGCTTGTTGTAAATTGTGAGTCACTATTATAATAGTATATTTTTCACGCAATTCTAGCAACATATTTTCAATTTTACTACTTGAACCAGGATCCAGAGCACTTGTTGGTTCATCCAGTAAAATGACCTCAGGTTCAACCGCTAAGACTCGAGCGATACAGACACGTTGTTGCTGTCCGCCAGATAACGCAAGCGCATTTTTACCCAAATCATCCTTTACATCATCCCAGACAGCAGCCTGTTTCAAGCTTTTTTCAACAGCTTCATCAAGGATTGCTTTATCTTTAACGCCAGCTAATCGCAAACCATATACAACATTTTCGTAAATTGAAAATGGAAATGGATTAGGTTGTTGGAAAACCATCCCAACATTTTTGCGTAATCTTACGGTATCCATTTTAGGACCGTAAATATCTTCATTTTTTAATTTAACTGTACCTGTAATGGTTACACCTGGAATTAAATCATTCATGCGATTTAACGTTCTTAAATATGTTGATTTACCACAACCAGATGGACCGATTAAAGCGGTAATCCCTTTTTCATTGAAATCAAGATTAATTCCTTTGAGGGCTTCTTTCTTACCATAATACAAATGAACATCATTTGTTTCAATTATTTTAGTCATTTGGCCTTTCCCCCTTAACCGAAGTTTCCTGAAACATAATCATCCGTTAGTTTAATTGTTGGTCGCGTAAAAATAGTTGTTGTTTTATCATATTCTACCGCATTTCCTGAATGGAAAAATGCTGTGTAATCTGAAATACGTGAAGCCTGTTGCATATTGTGTGTCACAATGACAATCGTGTACTTTTCTTTCAGTTCTAAAAGTGATTCTTCAACAATTCGACTTGAAATTGGATCTAACGCACTAGCTGGTTCATCTAACAATAAGATGTCAGGTTCCATAGCAATCGCTCTAGCGATACATAAACGTTGTTGTTGTCCACCAGACAATGATAACGCACTCACATTCAAATCATCTTTAACTTGATCCCAAAGTGCAGCTTGTTTAAGTGATTTTTCAACGCGTTCTTCAAGTAACTGCTTATCTTTCATCCCATGACGTTTCAAAGCAAACGTTATATTTTCATAAATTGATTTTGAAAATGGATTAGGTCGTTGAAATACCATTCCAATATGTTTTCTCATTTCATAAATATCAACATTATCTTTATTTATATCTAAATCACGGTAAATAATTTGTCCTGTTACATCAGCAATCCCATCATTCATACGATTCAACGATCTAAGATAAGTTGATTTACCAGAACCAGATGCCCCAATTAAAGCTGTAATTTTAAACCGTTCAAATTGTAAACTAACATCTCGAATTGCTTCATTAGAACCATAATGAACATGTAAATCTTTGGTTTCTAAAGCTATCTCATGTTTATCTTCATTGAAGGTCATAATTCTAGATTTTTCAGTTTTATTTTCTACCATATTCTTTGACCCCCTAATGATCTATTTACTTGATGTAATTTTACGATAAAGTGCTTTACCACCGAATCGAGCTAAGAAATTAAATAAAAGCACTGCGATAATTAAGACGGCTGATGCGCCTGCAGAAACAGCTGATGCATCAGGCATAATACCTTCTGAATTAATTTTCCAGATATGAACAGCTAATGTTTCAGCTGGACGCATTGGATTTAACGGACTCGCAATATTAGCTGGATTCCAGTTTGTAAAATCTAGTGCTGGCGCACTTTGACCAGCAGTATAAATTAACGCAGCTGCTTCACCAAAGATACGGCCGGCACTCAATATAACACCCGTTAAAATACCAGGTACTGCATCTGGAACAATAACTCTCGTAACGGTTTCCCAACGCGATAATCCTAACGAAAAGCCAGCCTCACGTTGTGAATATGGGATAGAACGTAATGACTCTTCGATTGATCTTGTTAATAAAGGTAAATTGAAGAACGTTAAGGCTAATGCACCTGATAAAATTGAAAAACCGAAATTATATTGGACAACGAAAATCAAAAACCCAAAAAGCCCAACAACAACTGAAGGTAATGAACTTAAAATTTCAACAGACGTTCTAATAACCGTCGTCACCCAATTATTTTTAGCGTATTCTGATAACCAAATACCCGCTCCCAATGAAATAGGGAAAGAAATCAATAATGTTAATAATAATAGATAGAAGGAATTAAACAATTGGATTCCTACTCCACCACCACTTGAAAATGATTTTGCGGGTGATGTTAAGAAATGCCAGCTGATATGTGGCACACCTCTAACCAATATATAGCCAAGTAAGGCCGCTAAAACAAGAACGACGAATCCGGCAATACCATATAAAATACTTGTTGCGATTTTATCTACTTTTTTAGGATTCATTATTTAAGCGCCCCTCTCTTACCAATTACTCTAACAACCATGTTAAAGAATAATGACATTAATAATAGAATTAAAGCAAGTGACCATAGCGCATTATTTTCTAATGAGCCCATGACAGTATTTCCAATTCCCATCGTCAAAATACTTGTTAAAGTTGATGATGGTGTAATTAAACTTGATGGCATCAATGATGCATTACCAATAACCATTTGAACGGCTAAGGCTTCACCAAAAGCTCGTGCCATACCAAAAACAACCGCTGTCATGATACCTGGTGTTGCTGCTCTTAGAATAACTTTATAAATTGTTTGCCAACGTGTTGCACCTAAGGCCAGTGAGGCTTCCCGGTAATAACGTGGGACAGATTTTAAAGTATCAACAGTCATTGACGTAACGGTTGGTAGAATCATAACAAATAACACAAATGTCCCAGATAAAATACCAAACCCTGTTCCACCAAAAATACTTCGAACAAATGGGACCACAACTGAAAGACCAATAAATCCATAAACAACTGAAGGAATACCAACTAATAATTCAGTTACCGGTTGTAAAATTCGGCTACCCGTATTTGGTGAAATTTCAACCATGAAAATAGCTGTTCCAATAGCGAAAGGTGTTGCAATTAATGCTGATAAAAAAGTGACAAAGAATGATCCAGAAATCATTGGTAAAGCCCCAACTTCTGGCTTACCTGCTTTATCAAGCGTTCCAGGGTTCCAACTCTTTCCTAATAAAAAATCTTTAATTGATACTTTATCAGTAAAGAACGTTGCTAATCCTTTTGAAGCAACGAAATAAAAGATAGCAAGAACAATAGCGACGATTAGTCCAATACAGAAATAAGTAATTATTTTACCGCGCATCTCTAGTTTAGATGCTTTTGATTTTTTGAGTAAACTTTCACGAATCGGATCCATAACTACATCCCCTTCTTAATTGGTGTTATTTTACCTTCAACCGAACGACTCACTTGCATCTGTGTTGTTGGAATATAACCTAATTTACTAACAACCTGTTTTTGAATTTTATTTGACATCATATAAGTTAAAAATTGTTTTGTTAATCCCGTGGGTTCACCATTCGTATACATATGTTCGTATGACCAGATTTTCCATTTATTTGAGGCAACATTACTTTCAGTTGGTTTAACTTTATCAACAGAAAGTACATCGACCGTTTTATCAACGTATGAGAAAGCCATATAACTTATTGCACCAGGTGTCGATCCGACAATTTGTCGAACCATTCCCGTTGAATCTTGTTCCTGTGCATCTTTACTTTGCTTACCTTCTAATCCCCATTTTTCAAATGTTAATCGTGTTCCCGAACCAGATGCACGATTTAAAAGGACAATTGGTAAATCATTGCCACCTAGTTGCTTCCAATTTGTTAATTTACCAGTAAAAATATCTATAAGTTGTTTTTTTGAGACGTTTTTAACGCCCACACCATTATTCACAACTGGCGTAATTCCAACAACGGCAACTTGATGGTCTACAAGTTTACTTGCCTTAATGCCTGATTTTTCTTCAGCAAAAACATCTGAGTTACCAATGCTAACGGCTTTTTCTTGAACTTGACTCAATCCTGTTCCGGATCCGCCACCTTGAACATTAACAAAGACGCCAACATTTTCAGTCCCGTATTCTTCACCAGCTGCCTCAACTAAAGGTTGTAAAGCTGTAGATCCAACAATTGTAATCGATTTTCCTGAATTTGATTGTGTCTCACATCCCGTTAAAGTTAATAACATGATGGATAAAATTCCACCAATCATTACTAAAGATCCCTTTTTCATAGTAACTTCCTCCATAAATATCGATATTTAACTTATACATTAAGTTTATATTTTTAATGTAAAGGTCCTGTGGGGGTATTGTAAAGATTGTGTAAAGGTTACAACAAAAAAAGCCATAACATGACGTTATGACTTCAATCGTTATTTTAATTCTGGAGCATCAGTTTTGAATAAACTTTCGGTAGATACCCCACCGTGTTGTTCAATTAAACTGGTTTTTTCTTTCTCTTGTGCTTTTTTCAAAGTTTCAAGAGCGTCACTTTTCTTGTAATTATAGTCAGATTTATTTACTTTAGTGAAATTACTTGGTGCGTAGAATCTTAATAGATCACCCGTAATAACTTCATCTGATAATGATAATGACGTTGTAACATGTTTTAATTCTTTGTTATAAACTTTTTGTTGTGCTGCCGTTAGTTTTTCGATTTCTTTACCAGTCTTAGTGTTATACGTGGTATTTCCAACTTTTGTAAAGGTTGGTGAAACGAAATCACCATTTCTAAAGGCAACCGTTTGGTTACGATTTTTCGATAATAAATCATTACCAAATTGAACCGTATCGGTATTCTTAACGCCTAATAGATCAAGTAAAGTTGGTAGCACATCAATTTCACCACCATAAGTATGATTAATACCGCCCTTAAGGCCATTCATATGAATCATAAATGGTACCTTTTGGAACATCGTTAAATCATAACTTGTTACTTTGTCTTTACCTAAAAGCTGTGCAATAGCTTTCGGATGATTATTAGAGATACCATAGTGATCACCATACATCACAATCATACTGTCCTTATACAAGCCACTCTTCTTCAAGTAACTAACGAATTCTCCGAATGATTGATCAAGATATTTAGATGTTTGAACATAACCATCAACCGTACTATCGTCTGTATCCGTCTTTTTGATTGACGTATTCGCACTATCTAAATCATATGGATAATGGTTAGTTAGTGTGATGAGTTTAGCATAAAAAGGTTGGGGTAATTGTTCAATATACTTAACCGATTGCTTCAAGAAAATCTTATCTTTCATCCCATAACCAACTTTATAGTTAGCTTTGACATCATAATAAGGTTCACTGAAGAAATACTGGTAACCAAATGATTTATAAGTATTATTACGATTCCAGAAACTACCCACGTCACCATGGAAAGCTGCTGTAGAGTAGCCTTTTTGATCAAGAATAGCGGGTGCTGCTTGGAATGTATTTTGTGTGCCATAAGTCGTCATCGCTGAACCAGATGGTAACCCATAAAGGGATGCTTCCAACATCATTTCAGCATCAGACGTTTTACCTTGTCCAACTTGATTAAAGAAATTATCAAATGATAATGTATTTTGATCATGATAATATTTATTAATGTTAGGCGTAACTTGTTGCCCATCCCATTTATAATCGATCATGAACTGTTGGAAACTTTCTAGATGAATCACAAAAACATTTTTACCCTTCGCTTTTCCATAATACTTTATATTTGAATTAGAACGATTTTTATCCAAATACTTTAGAACTTTATCCATATCTTTAGCAGTGGCATTTTTACGTGTCGCACTTTCTTTTTGCGTTTGATAAACATTATATCCCGCATAGAAATTCAAGCCTAAATATTTAACAATATAGTTATTATCAAAAGTTCTTGTCAATAATTGAGAACGATCCTTTTCAGCTAAACCTAAGTTCCCTAAAGCTAAAAGTACAGATGCAATAGTCAGGATAAAAGCATAACGCTTTTTAATTGGGTTATAGTCAATTTTGACTAATTTAAAGACAAGAATCAAAATTAAAATAATAATATCGATATAAACAAAGAAATCAGTTGGTCGTAAAATACCGGCAATTCCCTTGTCTAGATTATTAGCTACTGAACCTGAATTTTTGATAATTCCTAGTGAAAGAAAATCTGAAAACTCACGATAATAAACCATATTTGCAAAAAGCCATGATGTTTGAATAAAATCAACAATCAGCAAAATCCAATATGATTTTTTACCCTTAAAGTAGATTGCAATTCCAAATAATAATAACGCTGTTGGTATTGGATTAATATAAAGTAAAAATTGTTGCATGCTACCTGTTGCACCTAATGTAAATTTGGTTTCATAAGCAACAACTGTTTTGGCCCAAAATAAAACGAGCGTCAAGAGGAGGAATCCCCATCTTGAGCTCAATTTATCCTGAACATATTTTAAAGTTGACCGCATCTTAGTGCCTCCATTTTTTAAGATCAGTTTTCGAGAACACGAAAATGTCTTTCAATCTATGTTTCAGTTATTGATTAACTAAATAGTAAGTCGTAAACTTCCATTGCAATTAAATCAATATCATCGAAAGGAAATTTAGTATGGTTACTTAAATCTTCTAACGTATATGCTTTCATATCTGGATCATATTCAACGATTCCCTTTTCAACACCTTCACGTTCGAAGTGTCTTGTTTGGATTTCGCCGTTATCTTCTTTTTGCATAGCCTCTAAGCGACTAATGATTGCTACTAACTGAGAATTTTTCATAGTTGTTCCCCTTTCAATATCATAGTTAATAATACCAAATTTTCTATACATTTACACCTGATTAAGCAGATTATAATCGTTTCTTAACTTGTTTTTATGCTAAACTGTTAGTTATTAGACTTGGAGGCATAAAAATGAGCTTATTTAGAAAAGATTTGAACGATCAAGTATTTAAAATAGAGGTCTCAGATATTCGTCAATTTGATGATGAAGTGAGCCAAATTCCTGATATGATTAAATTAACAATGGGTGAACCAGATTTTAATACACCCGATCATGTTAAAGCAGCTGCCATCGAAGCCATTCATGAAAATTACTCACATTATATGGGTATGGCTGGTGATATTGAGTTACGTGAAGCTGCCAGTGAATTTTTTAATGAAAAATATGACGTTACTTATGATGCACAATCTGAAATTCTAGTTACAGTTGGTGCAACTGAAGCCATCGCAACTGCCTTACAGACTATCTTCAACCCCGGCGATGCCGTTCTTGTCCCAACGCCACTCTACCCTGGCTATATGCCACTGATTACTTTAAATCGGGTTAAACCAATTTTTATCAACACACGTGATAATAACTTTAGATTAACACCTGAGATGATTAATCAAGCTGTTAAAGATAATCCAAATGAAAATATTAAAGGTATTATCCTAATTAATCCAAGTAATCCAACTGGTATTTCTTGGACCGAAGATGAAGTTATTGCGATAACTGATGAAATTAGAAAGCAAAAATTATGGGCAATTAGTGATGAAATTTATAGTGAATTAACTTATGATCATGAACATGTCTCAATTGCAAAATATATCCGTGACCAAACTGTCCTAATTAATGGTTTATCAAAATCGCATGCCATGACTGGCTGGCGCATTGGATTCTTGCTTGCTCCCAAAGCGATGACTGATGAATTAAAAAAAGTTCATCAATACTTAGTAACCTCTGCAACAAGTGTTTCTCAACGTGCTGGAATTGCTGCCTTACGTGACGGTAAAGACGATGGTCGCATAATGAATGTTGAATATAAAAAACGCCGTGATTTCGTTATGGCTGAAATGAAAAAAATGCATTTTGAAATGGCACAACCTAGTGGCGCTTTTTATATTTTCGCAAAAATTCCTGCAGGATATAACCAAGATTCTATGGCATTCTGTAAAGAACTAGCTTTTAATAATAAACTTGCCTTAATTCCAGGAACTGCTTTTGGTGATTCTGGTCAAGGTTACGTTCGCTTAAGTTACGCTTCTAGTATGGAGAATTTAGTGCTTGGGATGGAACGTTTGAATGACTACATGACACAAAATAAATAAAAATACGGCGTTATTTCTTTATACTTACTTTTTGTAAGCATATATTTAGGCTAATTATATTTCCTCTGATATTATATTCAAATAAATAAAGGAGGAATTCAAATGGTACAAGCAATTACAGATGAAAATTTCAAAACAGTTACAGATTCAGGTATAACATTGACGGATTTTTGGGCAACATGGTGTGGCCCTTGCAAAATGCAATCACCAGCAATTGAGGAATTAGAACAAGAAATAGGTGACAAGGTTAAATTTGCTAAAATGGATGTTGACCAAAATCCTAAAACAGCTGACGATTTTGGTATCATGGGAATTCCCACATTAATGATTAAAAAAGATGGCGAAGTTGTTGATACACTCGTCGGTTATCATTCAAAAGAGCAAGTTAAAGACGCTTTATCACAATATATTTAACGATTTTGAAAAGCTAACTAATAAAAGCATTGTCATTTGACAGTGCTTTTTTGTCGTTATTTTGAATAGTAATAAACTGATTAGCGATTTTAGTATTGCTTAAAGAAACACGTTCTTCTCCTTATAAAACACAAAAAAAACCATTGCCAATAATAGAAAATCTATCATCAGCAATGGTTACTATCATATTTCATTTATTTAATCTTCAATTCCAACTTCTTCTACCTTATCTGGTTTAACAACTAAAGCAAACATTCCCGCAAATAGTCCAACATAGTAAGTTAAAATACGCCATAACAACATGGCTAAAATCAATTTACTGTGACTGGTCATGAAACTAGAAAAGACAATCGCGAAGCTATATTCTGCACCACCAGTTCCCCCCGGAATTGGGAAAAGTGAAATTACCATGACAATAAGCACATGAAGTGCTGTAATCATAATCACATTCACTGATGTGTATCCCAATGACAACATAATAAAGTATGGAATTAAATAGTAAAACGCGAGTTGGAAGAATGTTAATACAAAAACGTGAAAAATCATTTTCTTTTCATTCTTCATACGTAAACTCTCTTTATGGAAGTTTTCAATTTTTGAATAAATACTTGTATTCCAGCGATCAAAACGATCCCCTTTAACGAATAACTTAACAACTAGCATACAAACATACACTAATTTTTTAGTGAATCCATACCAATACATGATCATTAACAAAGCAGTAATCACAGCTAAATGAATCACAAATCCAAAAATCACGAATACCATTAGATAATTAACTTTATCTTGAATGTATTGAAACCCAATTAGTAAACAAACAATAAAATTAATAACAATCATTGCCTGGTAAACGACAAATTTCATTAATAAAATGGAACTTGCACGACCAGCGTCCACACCTGACTGAGCCATCGCAAACAATTGTGCAGGTTGTCCACCTGTTGAAAAAGGTGTGATTCCATTAAATAATTGTTCAATCAGTGGAATACGAATTGCATTCTTAAATGTAAATTTTTTATGTTGCCCTATCATGAACCGTTGAACAACAAATGCTTCAATGACAAAGTACATACAGATACAAAATACTGCTACTAATAACCACCATATATTAATATTAACTAAAGCTTTAACGAGCGACTGAATTGATACATTTTTTAAAGAATAAGCGAATATCCCCATCCCAATTATAACCATTAACGTCAATAAACCTATGTTTTTTCGAGTCATCTTTTAGCCCTCTTTGCTCTGGTCCAAGTAAAATTGATGCCAAATTTCAGCCAATCTATCCTCAGAATAGTATGCTGATGCCTGATCTGCTTTGTCATGCAAAACTGATAACGCATTGGGATCTTCTTTTAATTTTCTCAATTTAATTTGCATACCATTAACATCTGTCGCGGCATCATAATAGCCCTCAATAACCGCTTTATAAAGATCTAAATCGCGCAATAATACAGGTGTCCCACAACTAAATGCTTCTAATACTGACATTGGAAACAATTCATTGAAAGATGGCAGTAAGAAAAGGTTAGCAATATTGTAATAATTTACTAGAGCTTCTCGATCAATAATCCCAGTAAACGTTAAATTACTAGGCGGATTATCAACTACTTTTTTTAATTCAGCATAACCGTCAGTTAACTTACCAAATGAAAAGCCACCGGCCCAAATAAATTGGATATCAGGATTTTGCTTAGCTAACTTAATAAAATCGGGCACACCTTTTCTTTCTTGAACTTGACCATCACCAAAAACAACAAATTTATCGGCTGGAATACCTAACGCATCTCTAAAAGCTTGTTTTTCTTCCACGGTTTTTTCATAAAAAACTTTTTTTGAAACAAAATTAGGAATATACGTGACGCGTTCTTTTGGAATCTTAAACGCTTCAAGTTTTGGAATAAAACTTGGATTAACCACGACAATATGATCCATTCGTTTATAAAAAGCAATTACATACCAATAAAAAATGGCTTTAAAAGGTTGTGGAATTTTAACACTTCCCTCAAGTGTTTCTGGTAAAAAATGGACATAGCCAATTTTTTTACCTCTACCTGGCATAAAAGTCGAAAGGTAATAAGGAAAATTGATGGTATGGTAATGACTAATATCTGAGCGACTATATTTATTCACACTAATTTTGAATTCAGTTGGAAAGCGTTCTTTGAGCAACTTCATCATTTCGGTATATGCGCTACCGACCCCTTGTCCTTTAACCGAATTGGCCGCAGAAAACATGTTAATTAATAGCATGGTTGAAACTCCTTTGAAAATAAATTCGTTTATAGATGACTGATTTCGTCATCCTCTTCTTCTATTTCAACATAATGAATTTGAGCATCTTGGTAAAATTCAGCAACTTTTGATCCAAATGTTGCCGCTGAAATTTCTTTTAACTTTTCTAATCTTGGCTCTGGATCAACTTCTTCATGACATCTATTTAAGTAATCAATAATATCAGTCACCATTTCAGTTTCAGATGAAAAAGTTTTACCAACTTCTGGTTTTTCCATTAACTCGTCAGTATATTTACCCGTTTTAGCAATAACCGGTGTTCCAGCAGCTAAAGCTTCGATAAACGTCAATCCTTGAGATTCTGTTACTGATGCAGACACAAATAAATCTGCTAACTGATAAAAATGGAATACCTCATCATTATCAACTTCACCAATAAATCTGACGTTGTCCTTTAAATTTAAACTTTCTGTTTGCTCTTCAAGGGTTTCACGTGCCGGACCATCCCCTACAATCAAGAGTAAAACATTCGGTACTTTTTTAATTATCGCTGGCATACCATCAATAATTTCTTGTGTATTCTTTTCAAATGCCAATCGACTTAACGCAAGCATGACTGGTTGATCTTCAGAAATGTCTAATTTAGAACGATAATCTTCTGTTTCAATTTGTTCAAATTGAGAAATGTCTACCCCTGTAGGGATAACTCGTATTTCTGATTTCACACCATACTTCTGTAGCAACGTCTGAACGCGTGTACTTGGTGCGATAATCCCGCTCATATGGAATGCAAATGTTTTTGTCATTTGCTTAACATGGTATGGTTTCAATAACTTACCATTGGCAATGTAATGTAAATAATCTTCATACATTGTATGATAGGTATGTAAACAAGGAACTTTTAAATTTCTTGCAACAAATTTACCAATCCAGCCCATAGAAAATTCAGTCTGTGTATGAATAACGTCTAAATTTAGTTCTTTTGCCACTTGGTAAGCTTGAAATAAGCCTCTAACAGCAATTCTTCTATCTGTAAAAGAAACAAATGGAATACTAGAGAATCTAAAAATATTACGTTCATATACTGTCTTATCAACATGTGGGTCAGTCGTCGTAAAGATATAGACGGTATGTCCCTCTTTTTCGAGCTCGTTTCTTAGTGTTTTTATTGAAGTCGCCACACCGCTCACTTGTGGAAAATATGTATCTGTAAAAATTCCAATATTCACGATAAGGTCCCCTTGTCTATTCTAATATAATAGTTTTAATTATATTGGTTTCTCACCCGTTATGCAATAAAAGTAGACTATTCTCATCTATTCCCAATTAAACACAAAAAAACTGATAATCGAAATTACCAGTTTTTTTGTGTTTAATTTATTTCATGTAAGATTCAACTAATGCAATAACTTCTTCATTAGTTTCACAGTCAGAAACAGCTTTATCAGCTAATTCCTTCATTTTTGTTGTATCTAATTTTTTCATTAAACTACGTGTTTTAAGAATTGACGAAGCACTCATTGAGAATTCATCAAGTCCCATTCCAGCTAAAATAGGTACGGCAATTTGATCGCCGGCCATTTCGCCACACATACCTGCCCACTTACCTTCTTTATGAGCCGAATCAATTACCATTTTAATCAAACGTAAAATTGATGGGTTATAAGGTTGGTAAAGGTATGACACTTGTTCATTACCTCGATCAGCAGCCATTGAATATTGAATTAAATCATTTGTACCAATACTAAAGAAATCAGCATACTTAGCCAAATGATCACCGTTCATAACAGCAGCAGGAATTTCCATCATCATACCGACTTCAAGTTTATCTGCTACTGGTACACCAGCGTCAATTAACTTAGTACGTTCTTCAGTATAGATAGCTTTTGCTGATTTAAATTCATCAACAGTTGCAATCATAGGGAACATAATTGCTAATTGTCCATAATGAGAAGCTCTAAGTAGAGCACGAAGTTGTGTTCTGAAAATATCTTGACGATCCAAACTAATACGGATTGCGCGATATCCTAAGAACGGATTCATTTCCTCTGGTAATGGCAAGTAAGGTAATTCCTTATCGCCTCCAATATCCATTGTTCTTACAACTACTTGTTTACCATTCATACCTTCAACTGCAGCTTTATAAGCTTTAAATTGATCATCTTCTGAAGGTAATTCACTAGCATCCATGTATAAGAATTCTGAACGGAATAAACCAACTGCTTCAGCACCATTATCTACTGCACCCTCAACATCCTTAGGTGTACCGATATTAGCAGCTAAATCAAAATGTACGCCATCAGCAGTAACTGTTTTAGCGTCTTTTAGTTCTTCCCATTCAGCTTTTTGATCAGAAAAAGCTTTTGCTTTTGCTTCATATGTTGAAATTTCTTCAGCAGTAGGATTGATAATTCCGTCACCATTGATACCATCAACAATAACCATATCACCTTCTGAGATTGCAGTCGTTGGATCACCAGCGCCTACAACAGCAGGAATTTCAAGCGTACGAGACATAATAGCAGAATGAGAAGTACGTCCACCAACATCAGTAATAAATCCTTTAACAAATTTACGATTTAATTGGGCTGTATCCGATGGTGTTAAATCATGTGCAACGACCACAACTTCTTGATCGATAAGAGCAGGATTAGGAATTGTAACTCCTAATAAATGACTCATTACACGTTTCGTAACATCACGAATATCGCCTGCACGTTCTTGCATATAAGCATTATCAGTCATATCTTCAAACATTGAAATGAACATATCTGTGACATCCTTCAATGCTGCTTCAGCGTTGACCTTATCATTTTTGATTTTATCGCCAATGTTGCCCATAAGTTCAGGATCTGAAAGGATTGTCAAATGAGCTTCAAAAACCTCGGCTTCTTCTGCGCCGAGGTTTTCTGCAGCTTTTTGTTTGATTAGTTTCAAATCTTCACTTGATGCTGCAACAGCAGCATCAAGGCGTTTGATTTCTGACTCTGGATCTTCAATGCTTACTTGCGAGAATGACAAATCGGGTTGAACTAACATATATGCTTTAGCAATGGCAATACCATCACTAGCAGCAATCCCTTTTAGCATTTTCGACATTATTCAGCAAGTCCTTCTTTCGTCATTGTTTCTGTAATAGCTGCGATTGCATCTGTTTCGTCAGCGCCATCAGCAGTGATTGTTACATCAGCATTTTGACCAACGCCTAATGACATAACGCCCATGATTGATTTCAAGTTTACTGATTTTTCTCCGTAAACCAAAGCAACGTCAGCAGTAAATTTGCTTGCTGCTTGTACCAATAATGTAGCTGGACGCGCGTGGATACCTGTTTCTGCGATTACGTGAAAGTCTTTCTTTTCCATAATTAATTATCTCCTTGATGTTCTATATTTTTTTATTTTAGAAAAATGCATAACCCACTAACAAAAGCAAAGAACACGTTTTCATTAATAAATTAAACACATTAGTCTTTAGAGACAAATAATACCATTATTTAAAAAATGATACAAGTCTTTAGTTTTTCAAACTAACATATTTGTAAATAATTTGACCTTCTCTTTGCGCATTACCAACGATTGCCTTACGTAATTTTTCTTTTTGCCAAACAAGTTGAAACGCCATAAATTCATCTGGGTTGATTGTTATTGTCTCTATTTCACCAGCAATCAATGCATCAATTTTTGCTTTATAATCTTCGCTCATTTTCAAACCTCTTTTCACTAAAATCTACTATACTAAATTCATTATAGATTAGCCTCCATAAAATGTAAAAAAGGAGTTCTAATTGCTTGCAGAATTTTTCCATATTTTGTATACTATTCATCGAAGGTCAAAGATGGTCAACATGTTTTTGATCTTAGATAAACTAAACTATACGAACGAAATATGAAAGGTTGTGACACATATGATCTGTCAAAATTGTCAAATCAATCCAGCGACAATACACTTATCAACTAACTTAAATGGTCAACATCAAGAATACGATTTATGTCAAAATTGTTATCGATTACTAAAAGATGAACAAGAGCGTTTAAGTAATGGTCAAATCCGTAATAATCAACAAGATCCATTTAGCTTTGGTAACCTTGATGATTTATTTAATGCGATTGCACCAAATAGTCAAAATAATAGTTCACAAAGAAAAGAGCAGACACCTCCTACCCAAGCTGGTAGAAATGGTGGCGCTAATAAAAATAATGGTAAGGATACAATCCTTGGTCAATTCGGTCTTAATTTAACCGATGAGGCACGGGCAGGAAATATTGACCCGGTCATTGGTCGCGATCAAGAAATTAATCAAATCATTGAAATTTTGAATCGTCGGACAAAAAATAATCCTGTTCTAATCGGCGAAGCTGGTGTTGGTAAAACAGCAGTCGTTGAAGGATTAGCTCAAAAAATTGTTGATTCAGCTGTTCCTCAAAAACTTTTAAACAAACAAGTTATTCGATTAGATGTTGTTTCATTAGTTCAAGGAACGGGTATTCGTGGTCAGTTCGAAGAACGAATGCAACAATTAATGAAGGAACTTAAAAATGATAAGTCTATCATTCTATTCATTGATGAAATTCATGAAATTGTAGGCGCTGGTAATGCTGAAGGTGGTATGGATGCCGGTAACGTTCTAAAACCAGCTCTTGCTCGAGGCGAATTACAACTCGTTGGCGCAACAACTCTAAATGAATATCGTCAAATCGAAAAAGATGCTGCGCTTGCACGTCGTTTACAGCCTATCCAAGTTGATGAACCTAGTGTCGAAGAGTCAATCGTCATTTTAAAAGGTATTCAAAAGAAATACGAAGCTTACCATCATGTTCATTATAGTGATGAAGCAATTGAAGCTGCTGCTTCTCTCTCTGACCGTTACATTCAAGATCGTTTTTTACCAGATAAAGCCATCGATTTACTTGATGAATCTGGGTCAAAAATGAATTTAACCATTAAAGCTATTGATCCCAAATTAGTTGCAGAAAAAATTAAAAACGCTGAAACTCAAAAACAAGCTGCACTAACCGACGAAGATTATGAAAAAGCAGCCTACTATCGCGATCAAGTCGCAAAATTCAAAGAATTACAAGATAGTAATACTGATTCTGATGAATTACCAATTGTAACCGAAAAAGAAATGGAACAAATTATTGAAGAAAAAACAGGGATTCCTGTAGGCGAACTAAAGGAAAAAGAGCAACAACAATTGAAAAATTTAGCCACTTCCCTTCAAGCTAATGTCATTGGCCAAGATGACGCCATTGATAAAGTGGCCCGCGCCATCCGCCGTAACCGGATTGGATTCAATAAATCTGGGCGTCCTATCGGATCATTCTTGTTTGTTGGACCAACTGGAATTGGTAAAACAGAACTTGCTAAACAATTATCAAAAGAATTATTTGGAACAAAAGAATCAATGATTCGTTTCGATATGAGTGAGTACATGGAGAACCATTCAGTTTCTAAATTGATTGGTTCCCCTCCTGGCTATGTTGGTTATGAAGAAGCTGGTCAATTAACTGAACAAGTTCGTCGTAATCCATACAGTTTAATCTTGTTAGATGAAGTTGAAAAAGCACATCCTGATGTTATGCATATGTTCTTGCAGATTCTTGAAGATGGCCGTTTAACAGATTCACAAGGTCGCGTGGTAAGTTTCAAAGATACGATTATCATTATGACATCTAACGCTGGTAGTGCTGATGCTGAAGCAAATGTTGGCTTTGGTGCAACGTCAACTGGTGCAACCCATGCCATCATTGATAAACTATCAAATTACTTCCGTCCTGAATTTTTAAACCGTTTTGATGACATCGTTGAATTTAACTCATTAAGTAAAGAAAACTTAGTTTCAATCGTAAGTATCATGCTTGATGACGTTAATAAAGTTCTTAAAAATCAAAACTTAGAACTTCACGTTACAAATCGGGTTGAAGAAAAATTAGTTGATTTAGGCTACAATCCCGCAATGGGTGCTCGTCCACTAAGACGTGTTATCCAGGAACAGATTGAAGATCAAATAGCTGACTTCTACCTTGATAATCCTGATGTAACAAAATTAGCTGCAAAAATTGAAAAAGATGAAATTAAGATATCAGCCGATACAACTACTGATGTTAAAGATTCCGACTCTAACGTTGAAAAGTAAAGGCTAAACTAAAGATGCAGACTCAGATAATTTTTTCTGAGTCTGCATCTTTTTTTATTTTATTCATTCTTTTAAATAAATAAACGATATTTCAAACACTTTTCCCCAATAATTAATCTTTTTAGGTTATAATTATGATATTAGATTATGAATGGAGCTGATTAAAATCGCCTTAAGAGATTTCTTCCGGAATATGTTGTCTGTTTTTACAAAAAATGACCAACCTACTTCCACTTCCGATATACAATTTGTATTCAATTCTGAATCAACAAAAAAATATAAGGCACCAAAACAAAAGAAACATGAAGTCATTGAAGAAAAAACTTTTCTACCAACATCTGTTTCAGATGCCACAATGATTGTTTACTATAAAGACCAAAATAATAATAATCTATCTCGTCCGCAAATTATCAGTGGCACTATAGGTAGCGATTTAAGACTTCAATTTGAACCAATCAATGATTATAATCTAGTTGGCATTTCGGGATTCACAAGTACTTTTGTAACCAACTATGGTGCTATTATTTTAAGCTATGAAAAGAAACATGGCGCTGCCGTTTGGATTTATAATCAAGATATTGATGGTGGCTACTTAATCGGCTCACCCACTTTACTACGTGGCCATTTGAATGACCCTTTCACTTATGACCCTGTCAATATTCCAGGGTTCAATTTATTGCGTGCCTCAAAAACTAGTTATGGTACTTTCACAAATGAACAACAAACCATCTACTATTATTATCGCAACATCAATTGGAAAACCGTCGATCAAATTGACGCATACATCCAGATTACAAAACGCGTACGTCCTTATGACTTACCCGAGGGTAACTCCTATCCCGCCTTCTTACCTGCTGGCGTTATTTTACAAGTATTTGAAAAAATCGAAACGAATTTGGGAACTATTTGGTACAGCATAGGTGGCAATCAATGGTTAGAAAGTACTTCTAATGTAAAAATGATTATTCAACCCAAATATGCTTTATTACCCGACAATGACACCAATGAATTTACTAAAAAAATAATCAATCACTCTGCTTCAATTGATTACATTCCTAATAAATCTGTAACTATTTACACTAAACCTTATGGTAAAAAATTACGAGTTTTAGCTGACAATACACAAGTTACTTTAATCAGTCAGTTATCATCAAGTAATGATGTTTGGTTTGAATTAAAAGATGGTGGTTTTATTGATGAAACTTACATCAAAATGCCTTACTCATTAAATTAATAAGCACTCAAAAAAGAGGTATACCAATTGGTATACCTCTTTTCGTTTATAGTTTTGATGTTAATGTAACGTTTGGATATTTGTCAGCAAACCAGCGTTCTGCGAATGCATTTTCAAACAAGAACAACGGTAAGTCTTGTCGATCTTTAACAAGTAAGTTACGTGAACTTGACATCTTTTCATCCAATTGTTCTGGATCAATCCAGCGAGCTGTTTTAGAACCCATTGGTGTCATGATAACTTCTGAATTATATTCATTTAACATTCTGAATTGGAAGACTTCAAATTGAAGTTGACCAACGGCACCCAGAATATAGTCACCCGTGTTGTAACTTCTATATAATTGAACAGCACCTTCTTGAACCAACTGTTGAATACCCTTATGGAATGATTTTTGTTTCATTACATTTTTAGCATTAACGCTCATGAATAATTCAGGCGTAAATTGAGGTAATTTTTCAAAGGTAATTGGTTTCTTCATGTTACTGATTGTATCGCCAATTTGGAAATTACCAGTATCATATAATCCAATAATATCGCCAGCTACAGCTGATTCTAAAACTTCACGAGAATCTGCCATAAATTGGGTTGAATTAGATAAACGCATTTTCTTTTCAGTTCTTGCTAATTTAACATCCATCCCACGTTCAAATTCACCTGAACAAATTCGAATAAACGCAATTCGATCACGATGATTAGGATTCATATTTGCTTGAATTTTGAAAACAAACCCAGAAAAATGTTCATTTGTTGGTTGTATCGTTGTTTCTTCAATCGTTTTATGTTCTTGTGGTGCTGGTGCATAGTTCAAATAAATATCTAAGAACGTTTTTACACCAAAGTTAGTTAATGCTGATCCAAAGAAAACCGGCGTTAAATCCCCTGTTGCGATTTTTGCTTCATCAAAGGTATTACCAGCATCGCCCAATAATTCAATTTCATCTAGCACTTCTTGATAGATACTATCTTCTTTTAAAGGATGGTCGCCTTCAATCTCACCGGCGTCATTTAAATCAACGTAGTCCATGCCTTTATCTTCTTTTTGGTAAAGTTCAATACGATGGTTGTAGATATCGTATAATCCCTTTAAGCCTTTACCCATACCAATTGGCCAGTTCATTGGGTATGATTCAACGCCCAAGACCTCTTCGAGTTCAGCCATTAAATCAAGTGGCTCACGTCCATCACGATCCATCTTATTGATGAATGTGAAAATAGGAATGCCACGCATTTTACAAATTTTAAATAATTTCTTTGTTTGTGGTTCAATTCCTTTTGCAGAATCAATAACCATGACTGCAGAATCTACGGCCATTAATGTTCGGTAGGTATCTTCCGAGAAATCCTCATGCCCAGGTGTATCTAAAATATTAACCCGCTTATCGGCGTAATCAAATTGCATAACTGAACTAGTAACAGAAATACCACGTTTCTTTTCAATTTCCATCCAATCAGATTTTGCAAAAGTACCAGATTTTTTACCCTTAACTGTTCCGGCAGAACGGACAACCCCACCGAATAAAAGTAATTGTTCTGTAATGGTTGTTTTACCAGCATCGGGATGAGAAATAATCGCAAATGTTCGGCGTTTTTTTACTTGAGTCTCTAATTCTTCTGTATTCATTTTTTGTCCTCTCTAAAACATATTACTCATAGTTTATCATAAATGATAATGAACTTCGACGTAAAAAATGATAAGGTCAATGGAACTTATTAGAGTTCTATTGACCTTATCATCCCATATTTTATTCTTTACTCTTTAAAGTATCTTTTAACCGTGTTTCGGGAATCATAACTTTCAATTCCACTAATCGAGAACCGTCCATTTTTTCCGTTTCGAGAAGTATACCATTGTGAAGTGTAATCTGTAGTTGTTCATTATTACCGGGAATTCGACCTAATTCAGTTAAGACGAATCCCGCAATTGTGTCTACGTCTTTAACGTTGATATCACAATTAAATTCATCATTAAAATCGTCAAGTGTCATTCGACCTTGTACGATATATTCATGTGCATTAATTTTTCTCAATGTATCATCAGGGCTATCTGACTCATCGTCGATATCGCCAACAATCTCTTCAATTAAATCTTCAATTGTGGCAAGTCCAACAACACCGCCATATTCATCCAATAAAATAGCTAATTGAGTGTGTGTTTTCTTCATTTCGAATAACAAATCATCAACAGCCATCGTTTCTGGAATAAACATGGGCTCTTGCATAATTTGACGTAAACTAATTCTATCGAACCCTTTTGCTCTAGCAGCTTTAAGCAAATTTTTGATATGAACAACGCCAACGACGTTATCTTTATCATCACTATAAACGGGTACACGAGAATAAGGTTGATTTAAAATAGCATCAATATTACGATCATTATCGTTTTGTAAATCAATCATAAAAGCATCAGTTCTAGCGACCATAACTTCACGAGCGAATTTCGTATGTAACGAAATAACGCCTTCCATCATTTCATATTCATCTGAATCAATAGCACCACGCTCTTCACCAGTTTGAATCATATGAACAATTTCTTGTCGACTAATAACCTCAATATTATTTTTATTAAACTTAATTGGTGTTATTTTTTCTAATGCACGGATTGAAATTGATAACAACCAGTTAAATGGTTTGAAAACAATCGCAATAAGTTGAATAGGCCCAGTCGTTGCTCTGGCAATTTTGTCTGGCATCTGTAGTGCCAATTGTTTAGGATATAATTCTCCTAAAACTAATGAAAAATAAGATAAAATCAACGTAACGATAACTACTGCAACATCATGTGCCCACACAGCACTCCCAAACAATGGTTCAACATATTTAGCCAAAGATGTTGCTGCAAAAGCTGAAGACAAGAACCCGGCAAAAGTAATACTAATCTGGATAGTTGATAAAAATGATGTCGAATTATTTAATATACCAAGAATTCTTATTGCACCTTTATCTCCAGCTTTCGCCTCTGCCTCAATTTTATTACGATTTACTGAAACTACTGCTAATTCTGCAGCTGAAAAATAGGCATTCACTAATGTCAAAATGACTAATAATAACAGCTGCAACAGCAGTTCGTGACCAGGGTCTGAACTCATTTACTCATCCGCTCCAATTCATTTGTCTTTATTTTTTAACCTACGGATATTATACACCTATTAACATGCAGAAATCCGATTGCTAATTGCTAGTTGTCTCATCACTAGTTGAGCTCGTTGAACTAGTTGTATCTGATGTTGAACTAGAATATGATCTTGTTGTGTTATCGGTACTAGAAGTATCTGAACTTGTTGTACTATCTGAGCTTGTATCAGCATTAGAGTATGAACTTGCTGTACTTGTACTATCTGAAGTTGTATCGTCATTAGAGTATGAACTTGTTGTGTTGTCTGAAGTAGTATTATCAGAACTTGTATTATCTGTGCCTGTTGTATCTGAAGATGTAGTATCTATACTTTTTCCACTTCCAGCAACGACCTTAAGCGTTTGCCCAGGTCTTAATGTTGTATTTTCCATGTCATTTAATGCAATTAGTTCCTTCACTGTCATATCATGGCTTAACGCAATAGATGACAATGAATCACCATAAACAACAGTTATCGTATCCGTATCAATATTAGAACTTGACGACGAAGACGACGTTGATTTACTTTTTTTAGACACAGATTTTTTCTTTTCAGTTTTCTTCTTTTTTGATTTTGGTTTTGATTTTTCACTAGACTTACTCTTACCATATTTCGATTCAGCTAATTTTTGTTGTTCAGCGTACTCCTTTTTTTGTTGGTCAGATGACCCACGAGTAGCAACCCACTCAACGACGTCATGACCAGCCTTCGTACTAGCTAATATCGTCCCACCACCGATACACACAACTGCAACTATACCAATAATTACTTTCGTTCTTAATTTCATAACTTCCTCCGAGTTAACTCACATTTATTTAGGTACTTTTATTTTTTGTCCTACATGCAAAAGATTTGATGATAATTCATTGATGTCCATCAATTGATCACTGGTTGTATCATTGGCAGTCGCGATACTTGATAAACTATCCCCACTACCTACCTCAAACATCTTCGTACTAATTTTACTGATACTTTCTTTCTTTTCACTACTTTCCTTCTTTTCACTACTTTCTTTTGCTGCTGACTCAGAACTAGCCACCCTTTCAGATGACTCTCTAGCTAGAACGGATTCACTTTCTGCCTTAGCTTTAGCAAGCGACTCATTCTGCCGCTTTTTTTCAGCAGACCGTTTGGCTGACTTGCTTGAAGCAGCTTTAGCTGATTTAGATTTAGAAGATGCCACCACTTTTTTAGAGACATCAGCTCTACTAATTGAGCTTGAAATTGCTATTTTTTTTGATTCACTTACAGACTTCTGACGTTGGGCGATTGAACTCGATTCTTGCTTGTCATTGTTCATTTGAACATACTTGGCAGAAACTGTTCCTATCACTGCTAAAATCAAAATACCAATAACCATCAAAGCTAGTTTACCGTGCTTTTTACCATTTTTCTTTTTTAAAAAATATTTTGTATCGTCAAATGCTTGTCCGTTATAAAAGGCATCTCTACGACGCAACTCAATTGATCGAGGCATATCAGGATCAAAATGCGTTTTTTTATATTGTGTATATAAGGTCTCTACACTAAATGATTTACGTTCTGAATCACGTTGTTTATCGTACTCACTTCGTTTCTCATCAGTCAAACTATCGTACCAAGCAACAAAATCTAAATAACTCATAACGACTTTTTCAGACTCACCGATATCCATCAGTTGACCGTTTTGAATCCAGGCAATTCTGTCTGTTAAGAACTCCATTTGTTGTAAATCTTGACTAGCAAGTACAAAAGTTTTGCCCTCTGTTTGTAGGCTTTTAATTTTATCAACCGTTTTTTGATAAAAAATATCATCTAATGCTGATAGAATACCATCTAAAATAATAATATCAGGTTCAATGAAGAAGGCCATTGCTAACTCAACTCGCGCACGCATATCGGGAGAGTAATCTTCAATTTTACTTTCTTTTAATACCCCTAAGTCAGCAAAATTTAAAACATTATTCAAAGTTTGATCACTATTTTTGTAATCAATCTTAGAATCAGTAATTGCTTCTTGAATATTTTGCACAGCCGTTTTATCGCGTTTTAATTGTGTCTCATATGATACAATCGTCGTGTGACCGGCCATCGTTAGAAAACCCGTTGTTTGTTTGGCTTTACCGGCTAGAATGTCAGATAACGTTGCTTTCCCTGAGCCACCCATGCCAATAATACCAAAAAATTCACCACGATAAATATCAAACGAGATGCCCCTTAAAGCCCAATAAATATCTTTCGAATCTTTATCAATTTTTCGATTTTTTTTACTTGTTATACCTTTTGTAACATACTCTAATCGAATTTTATAATCTTCCATTTTATCACCATTAATCATTCAGTTATTTTAATTCTCAATAATAACATGTATACACTTACGCTTATACAATTCTACCATTAATCACTAAAAATTAACATCTTATCCGATGTTATCAGTATTTATATTTTAAAAAATAAAAAGCATATCCTCCCAAAAGGAGAATATGCTTACTTACCTAAGATAATGTCAGAAACTTTTTGAGAAGCTTTTCCATTATCCCATTCAATAAATTTATTTTGAAAATCTTTAAATTGTTTTTCGTAACCAGGATAATCACCATTTTGCGTATAGACATCCAATTGTTTATAGAAATCTGGTTCTTTTTCTACGATTGGTCCTGGCGCTTCCATCTCAAAGTTGATATAAAAGCCGCGTAGTTCATCCCGATAATGTTCTAAATCATAACAATAAAACATCATTGGTCGATTCAAATTAGCAAAATCAAACATCACTGACGAATAATCCGTAATCATCATATCACTCATTAAATATAATTCAGTAATATTTTCATCTGCCATTATTTTAACACGATCTTCAAATCCTTCGATATTAATACTATTCTTAACTAAATAATGAGGCCGCATAATTAAAATAGTATCGTCTGATACATGTTGAAAGAATGATTCGAATGAAAAAGCCATTTCGAATTTATAAACACCCTGAGTATAAAAGCTATCATCACGCCATGTTGGCGCATAAAGAACCACTTTAGCATCTTCATTACCAAGATACGTTTTCTTTAAAGCTCTAATATCTTTTTCATTATTATCCGCATATAAAATGTCATTCCTTGGGTATCCAATATCCAAGGATTTATTTTTAAAAGCAAATGCACTTTCAAAAATTTGCTTTGAATAATGATTAGGCGCTATTAAATAATCCCAACGTGCTGTTTCCACTTTAAAATTAGCATGGTATAACGCTGTCGTTGTACCTGGCATTGAAACATTTTCAATATCCATTCCTAAATGTTTCAACGGTGTCCCGTGCCATGTTTGTATATATGTAGTCTTCGGATTCTTTTTCCACCAAATAGGTAATCTTGAATTAAAGACCCAAAATTCAGCCCTCGCCATTTTGATAGTCCAAGAAAATCCAAAGCGTTTAATTAAATTAATTTCCGGATATTGTTCTTTTAATTTAGTGTACATGCTTGGTTTAACGCTAAAATATAAAAGCTTCGCATTTTCTTCACCAAGATCTCGTCTAGTCTGCTTGTAAATGGCCATCGGGTTATCGTTAACATCGCGCCCATTAAAGCTTTCAAAGACAACTTGGTGTTTTTTAATTGAAAATTTAATTGTAAAATCATTTAACGTTATTAAAATTTGGCGACCAATCCGCTTAACCACTTTTTGGACTATTTTTTTAATTTCATTCATTATTTTGTTCTCCTTACTACAAAAGATAAAATAATAAAATATTTTACAAGTTCATCCCTAAATCTTTTTTAATTTTTGTTGTTGAAATACCATCTGTTCTTGGTAAGTAAATAACTTCACAGTAATCGCTTAAAAAGTCAAACTTACCTGCCCAATCATCACCCATCACAAATGTATCAATCTGATTATCGACGACGTCACTAATTTTTTGGTCCCATTCAGTTTCTGGAATCACTTCATCTACGTACTTAATTGCTTCTAAAATGAACTTACGATCTTCATATGATGTGTAAGCCTTTTTCCCTTTAATTGCGTTAAATTCATCTGTTGAAATACAAACTGTTAAATGGTCGCCCATTGCTTTAGCGCGTTGTAAAATACGTACATGACCCTTGTGTAATAAATCGAATGTTCCATAAGTAATTATTTTTTTCATGTTTTTGCTCCTCCGTCGTTATCAATAATAATTTATTTTATCATAAACTGTTATGACTGTCTTATTTTTCCTGCAATTGTCTAATATCGTAAAAGTATTTAATAACAACTTTTACAACAGCATATAAGGGAATTCCTAAAATCATTCCTAGAAGCCCAGCAATGTTACCAGCTACTAGTAATAATACAATAATCGTCAATGGATGTATATTTAATGATTTGCCTATAACATTAGGATAGACAAAATTACCATCAATTTGTTGGACAATTAACACAACAATCACGACAAAAATAACCATTTGAGTAGACTGTGTTACCGCAATAATCAGTGCTGGGAAAATACCAATATAGGGTCCAATATAAGGAATAATATTAGCAAGGCCAGCCACAACTCCTAGTAACAAAATATACGGCATACCAATAATTGAATAACCAATAGCGGTAAATACCCCAACGAAAATACATTCAATAGCTTGTCCACCAATGTACGCTGAAATTGTATCACCCATGCGGTCAAGTAACTCAACGAGCTCATCCCCATGTTTTTCTGGAACAAGTTTTTTAAGCGTTGGGACTAGTTTTTGACCATCTTTTAACATATAGAACAACATCACAGGTACTGTCAGTGCAACAACTGTCACACTCGTTACAACCCCAATCATTGATCCTATCGAGTTCGTCAAATTGGTTGCAATTGATTTGAAGTAGGTCCCAATAGAATTTTCAAACTGGTTTAAATAGCTAGTAAAATCAATTTCTTTAAACCAAGCATATTTATTTAAATGATTAAACGTATCTTTTGACGACTCACTAACTGCATTTGCATAATCTGGTAGGTTAACCACCAATTGACTTAGCTGACTGACTACTCTCGGAATCAGGTACCCTATTAAGGCAACTAAAAGAATTGCTAGGAATACAAATAGAATGGCAACTGACAACGTTCGAGAAAATTTGAATTTTTTGATTTTTATTTTCATTAAAAATTTAACGACCGGATTAAATAAATAAAATAAAAACCCAGATATAATAATCGGAATAAATAATGTGGAAATAAACGTTCCTATTGGACTAAAAATAAAACTTATTTTTGTACACATCCAAATTAACGAGGCAACGATTAATAATTCAAGTGACCAAAACATCAATTTAGACTTTTTTAATCTATCAAGCATCGATATGGTTCTCCTTTAATTTATGTATAGTAATTTCATTATACCGTAACCTGTCTAACAATTATAGCGTTTCACTTATCCTCATTATTGAACGATAAATTAATTCAAAAAAAAGACGCCAAATGGCGTCTTTAAACTGCTTAATTGATTACTTCACTTTTATCAATCCAACCGGTTGTCCCATCACTCATCGTGATAAACAGTAATGTCGAACCGACTTTATTTTTTTGAATAGGATCAATTAAATAACCCGTTTTATTCACGATACCTTCATTTGTAACTCTGGCATCAATATTTTTTACAAATTTATAATTTTTAGATCCATAAACCTTTGACCAAACTTCAGCACCATCTTGAACATGGACGGTCGTTTCTTCAACTACTGTTTCTTGAGCTTCATAAACGCGTCCATTCATGACAAAATCAACTAACCGTTCAGTTGCATGTCCATCATCCCAAGCATTATAAGTCGCTACAAATTGATCATAATTGTGATGGCGTTCATCCGTTGCAAATGCTCGTTTAATCTCAGTAATGACAGCATCTGTATCCTTAACGATTGGTCCTGGTACTTCTTTTTCGTAGTCAAAGTAAAAACCACGAATATCATTTGCATACTCATCTAAATCATATGCAAAGAAAATAATAGGACGTTTTAACGCTGCAAAATCAAAGAAAACAGATGAATAATCTGTAATCAACAGATCACTAATAAGATATAAATCATTAATATCTTCATAATCAGCAACGTTCAGCGCAAAGCCTTCATAATCAGTTAAATCTAATGAGTTAGCAATTAAATAATGCGTTCTAACAAGAACGATAATATCATCGCCAAGTTCTGCTTTCATCTTATCTAAATCAAGATGTAACTTAGCCGTGAAATAATCAGCTTTAACGTATTCATTATCTCTCCAAGTAGGTGCATATAGAATAACTTTTTTGTTTGGATTAATTTCTAAACTTGCTTTAATACGATTGATATCTGTCTGTGTATAATTCGTTAAAATATCATTTCTAGGATAGCCAGAATTAATCATTTGGTTACGGTTCAAACGGAATGCACGTCTGAAAATATCTGACGAATATTCATTTGGCGTAACAGAATAATCCCAACGATCAGAATCTTTTGTAACTTGGCTATGATATTTAGCAGCATCAACGCCAGGCATTGACCCTGTATTTACGTCAACACCAATCGTTTTTAATGGCGTACCATGCCATGTCTGAACAATTGTTGTACCTTCAGGTTTAACCCACCATAATGGTCGACGAACATTCGTAAACCAATATTTTGCTCGAGCTTGTTTGAAAATACCTTTAAATGAGAATCGTGTCACATAGGGAATATGATTTTCTTTAAAATAAGCAACATAATCCTGGTTCACATTCCAGTACATCTTATATTTAGGGTAACGGTCTTTCATGTATTCATAGATAGCTTTTGGATTATCACTATATTTACGACCAAAGAAACTTTCAAATATAATAATATCTTTCTTTGACATTTTACCGATAATACCAAATGCTTTTGGATACCATTTATTAAACTTAACGATCTTTTTAATTTTATTTCTAATTACTTGAACGCTTGGTTCTTGTGGTAATAAGTGATCGCTAATCATTGCTTCAAAAACTTGCTTTGAAGCATCCCCTTGACGACCATACGTACAAAATTTATCATAAAATTCAATCAATTGTTGCGCGTAGGTTGTCTGTAGATGATTAAAATCGCTTAATTCGTCAATTATTTTTGCCGTTGTATCCACAATTGGTCCTGGAACCGTACCATTATAATCGAGATAAACACCTCGTGTATCTTCTGTATAATCTTTTAAATCATATGCAAAGAAAATCATTGGTCGTTTAAGATGTGCGTAATCAAACATTACTGAACTATAATCAGTAATTAACGTATCCGCAATTAAATATAAATCTTCAACTGTTGGATAATTAGACACATCAAAAGTAAATCCTTCAAATTCAGTTAGATCAATTTTATTGGCAACGAAATAATGTAGCCTTACCAATAACACATATTCGTCACTCAATTTAGCTTGCATTTGTTTAATATCTAACTCAAAATCAAATCCGTCTTTATTTCGGTAGGTTGGTGCATATAATACGACCTTTTTATCCAATGGCATGCCAATAGATTCTTTAATTTTAAGGATATCAGTTTCATTATTCTTTTTATAAAGTACATCATTTCTTGGGAAGCCAGAGTGAACAACCTCTTTTTCAAAATTAAATGCGTGACTAGCTGTTTCATCCATATATGGCGAAGGTGAAACAAGATAATCCCAACGCTTAATTCGTTTCATGAAATTATTCTGACGTCCTTTTGAACCATCTTTGAAATAAGGTTCATCAAATCCCATCGTTTTCATGAAGGTTCCATGTAACGATTGAACTTCAACTTGTCCTTTTCGTTTTGCATATTGGTTAGGGAGGTTAGTATTTTCAATAAAATACTTAGCTCGCGCCATGTAATACCAATACTTTTTACTGAAGTAGCGAACTCGTTTACCATTGCCGGTTATTGTTGTATTCGGATCCTTGAATAACCAGACACATTCATAATCTGGCATGTTTTCTTGGACATAATCATAAATGGCTTTTTCATTACCATTGAAATAAGCGCCCCAATAACTATCAAAGACAATCGTTTTCTTCTTTAAAGGTAATAAACGTTGTAGCGGGTAATATAGTGAGAAGTTAATTGCCCGTTTTCGTTTGGTTGCGTCCTGCTTATCCCACGATAATTTTTGGTTTAAAACCAAAAAATTGTTTTTTGTTTCGTATAATGATGTTCTTGCTAAATGATTTGTACGACTTTCTAGCGTTTCTACACGTTCTGGTTCAGTTGTAATTTGCGAACGAACAACTTGGTCAGCACTATAAAAATCAAGATAAAGATTATATTTTGCTGCCTTAATGAAACTGTCTTGTTGTTCATTAATTAAATTCAAATTAACGATTATTTGACCGTTATCATCGACAGTAACGTCATTAAATTGATATTTATATTGTTCCTCTTGATCGATTACACGTAAAACAATTTTTTCTGCTGAACTTTGAAACAATGTATTTTCAGCGATTAATCGTAGCCGACTATTATCTAACCACTGGACATCCATTAGTTTTGAAAAATGTGGTGCGATATTTAGTCCAATCATTTCCTTCATATTCTTTTGAACGAGTAAACTATATTGTGCTATTTCATATTCTTGCGGTTTATCAACATGTTCAAACTCATAGCTTAATTTCAATTCTTTTTCATCAATTAACTGGAGTCTTTTTTGTGTTACAGAACTTAACTCGGCTACTTCAGTTATTGAGAATTCAAATTTCACTTGATGTTCACTAACATTTATTTTTTGTCCACTAATTTGAGGCGCAATTTCATCATCACTATTTTCAGTAACAATTAACTTCGTACTTTCAGGATTATTTAACCATGTAGAGACCACTAATTTACTATCATTCACACTAATATCTTGAATTAGATTAGCTTGAACATTTTTTTCCGTCTTTATTTCATTTGCTGTCAAAGTCATCGCATTAAAAGCTAATGCCCAGTCAAAACTAAAATCAGTTTTAATTTGATAATCATTACCAGAAAAAATATTACTTATAAATTTACGCTTAGGATTAGCTAAAAATTCCGTCACATTAATATTTTTAACTTGATAATTAACTTGTATTTTCCAAATGCCGTTTCCTAATATTTTGTATGCCTCTTGTTGATCAAATGACATTCTAAAATAACGATAGTTACGGTGCTTAAATAAATGACGACGACGCTTGACGGTTTCTCGTTCAAACGTAATTGGCATTTCTTTCCCATTTATAATGTTAATCAAATTAACCGTAAATTTTTCGTCTAATTTTTTTGTAACTTTCAATTGATTGAGTTGCAACCAACCCTTAATAACTATCTCACTTGTCATTTCATCAGAAAAAACATTTAAGATTCGTTGTTCGAATTTTTGTGATTGTCCCACATCAACCGCTTTAGCAACATCTAAAGAGATAGCCGGATCTTCATATTGATAGCGATTATTTTTTTCAACAATTTTTCCAATATTTCTACGACGATAACTATATTTTTTTAAGTCTTTAATATTCCCCTGTAACACAGCAGCATATTGAATTTGATTTTTAATTGATAATTGCTTAAATAATTCTGGATTAATCGTTCTAATAAGTAGGACTGTAATTTTTTGAAATTCTAATATGTAATCTTCTTCCGATTCTCGAATATCTTGCATTGATAGCGGAATATCAGTTGTTAATAATTTCAGATCAAATGCATCCATAACATTTTGAGTTGCCCCATATTTTTTCATGTATGAACGCGTTAACTCTAGCATTTCCAATCGGTCTTTATAATGTTGAATATCATTACCTCGACTTTGAGTGATAGATTTGCTATCACCTTCACGCCAACGCCATTCGTATACAATATCAGTAATAATATCAATATGGTTAGCCAATAAATGAGCTGCCATCATCACAGGAATATCTTCATATAACATTCCCACAGGGTAGCGCAAATTATTGTCGATAAACAAATTTAATCGATAAACTTTATTCCATGAAGTTGTGTCATAAACTAATTCTGGGTGTTCTGCAATTGATGTTTCATAAACAGTATCTTTAATAGCAAATTTATGAATGTAAGAACGTGAACTACGTTTAGAATTAAATCGTTTAACTGCACCAGTTGCCAAGTCTGAATCAGTCATCTTTACCGACCCCATCAAAAGACTGTATGCGTCAACTGGTAATAAATCATCCCCATCTACGAAGGCAATATATTCTCCGGTAGCGGCTTCAATTCCTGCATTTCTAGCAGCACTAGGTCCAGCATTTTCTTTGTGAATTGCTTTAATATTGTCAAAAAGTGATACATACCGATCCATAATTTCGGCAGTCCCATCAACTGATCCATCATCAACTAAAATAATTTCTAATTGTTCATAACTTTGGTTAAGAACTGATTCAATACTTTCTTCAATGAACTCTTCAACATTGTATCCCAAAATAACAACTGAGAGTAATCCATTATTTTTTGTCATTATTAATTGTATTCTCCTTAACAATTCTTTTGTCCAAATATCTAATAATTATATCATTCCTATTTATAATAATATATTTTTTTTATATTACATTCCATGGTATTTAACTGTTCCATAACTTTTTGATCAGTATTAATAACCCCGTTCCATTCAAATAATGAATTGGCCTATCAGTCATATTCATGTATAATTAGAAGGCACAAAATATATTTTATAGGGGAGTTCTAAATTATGAAAATCAGTAAATTCATTGGGATCACATTACTGTTTACAGCACTTGGCTTAGGGATAGCCAGTCACAGTACATCTAGCTCTGTCTCAGCAAAAGTTAAACTATCATCTTCAAAATACATTGCACATGCGCCTGTTAGAATTAAAACGAAAGCTTATAATGTTTATGCTTACCCTCGAACTTTAAATTCAAAATCAAAGTTCATGCACTATGGTTCAAGTTATCATTCAACAACTTTTTACATCACAAAAACGATTAAATTATCAGATGGAAAATCATATTCTTGGCTAGTTAATGGTGCTGGAAAAGCGTATGGCTATATAAATACCAAAGCCACAACCGTTTATGCATCTCCCAAAACAGATAAATCAGATAGTAACCATACACCTGTTAGAATTAAAACAAATGCTTATAATGTTTACAGTTATCCAAGAGCATTACACGGTGCTTCTACATTTATGCACTATGGTACTAGTTATCACTCAACCACTTTCTACATTTCCAAAAAAATTACAACGGCATCAAATGTAAGCTACTCAAAACTAACATATAGTGACGGAACTTTGTATGGTTATGTGAATACTAAAGCATTAACGAATTACGAAACCGTTAAAGATATCAAAACTTCTTCATCAAAAACTAAATATCGTATCACGTCTGACATCTCTAACATTCATAACGCACCACTAAACACTATTTATGGAAATAAAACAACACATTATTCAAAAAATTACTTCGATACTGATTTATATATCACCAAAACAGAAACACGAACACAAGATGGCGCTAAATTTTCATATGTTAAAACTGGGAAAAACGATCTCGGTTGGATTTATAGTGGCTATTTAGCAGCCTGGACACCTGCTACAGATGTTCTTGTTGATATGCATGATGGTAGCCTAGATACAGGCAATAAATTAGCAAATACTGCGGCTACTAATTTCTATCAAAAAAAGCCTAATTATTCTTCAGTTGATGCAACAACAAAATCAGGTAGTACTTATAATGCAACTGGTTCAAAACAATTTAAAACAAATTATTTCTTAACTGCTTCATATAAATCAAGTGGTGATTGGGGTAATATACAAGGATTTGTTATCAATGGTCACTACCTTTATGCATCAATCTCAACTGATTCGAAAAAAGGAACTGGTAAGATTGTCCGTTTTGATACTGATAAGATGAACGCATTAAATCTAAATAATAGTAAGGGATTTGGAGAATTATGGCAGGCTTTTTACTACCTCCGTCAATCGCAATCTCTTAGCTACTACAAAGCAAACTACCCTGCTTCAACTTATAAAGGTAAATATAATTTCTATGTTTCTAAATATAATGCATACAAAAAATATGAATCTATCATTAAAGTCGGTCCTGAATTCATAATAGGCCATGGTCAATCTTTAGATTATAAAACAAATGGTTCAAATAAAGGTCTCTACATGTATCGTGATACAAGCTCAAAATCACTTACTGAATCCGACACAGTAACTATTCAACATATCAATTCGTCAACGCTAGCACCTGATAACTATACTAATATGCAATGGAACGATGGTTATGGTAATTTTATGCAAAGTAATAATTTAACTTTTGCAGATAACAATAACTTCTATTCATACACAATGATTGGTAGCGGATCTGGTTCAGCCGGTAAGTATATTCGAATTTGGAAGGGATCTATAGATGCCGACAATAAAGTCACCGTAAAAGTCGTTGGACAATTAGCCAACCGGGTGGGTGACTCTCCACAATCAATTGCTTATAGTTCAAAAACAAATAAAGTTTACCTCGTAACAGATGACGCTTTTGTCGCTGTTAACGCTTCGAAATTAACAGTTGATAATAATCATAACAGTGCCTTAACAACAAATGATGTTTCGTATACCCGTATCAATTCTTCACGAGAAACTGAAGGGATGCAAATCATTAACGGTTACGCCTACATGTTATTTAATAGAACACCTGAGTTAATTAAGTCAACAACAGCCGGTTATTAATCAACCATTGTTGTAACTATAGTTATCCTAAAAAATAGCAACTACCATTTTAAAAATGATAGTTGCTATTTTTTATTCTAAATTACTATGGCTCGCCTTCGCCTGATCATTTGATACGTTGTCTCTACGACTTACCTTCAGCACTAATGCATCCAGAGCAATATGCACACTTTGATCAAATAGCGTACTCAATAATTGGATTGACTTTACACTATTATCAGCTTTTGTTGCACCAGGCACAACGACAACTGAGTTAGATACTTTCGCTAAAGGAGACTCGCCGTTACTTGTAAGCCCGACTACTTTAACGCCAATTTTCTTAGCACTTTCAGTTGGTTCAAGTACACTCTTAGTTGTCCCAGAGCCAGAAACAGAAACTAGCACATCCCCTTCTGCAATTGACGGTGTAATTGTCTCACCAATTACAAAGACCGTATAACCGATATGCATTAATCTCATTGCGAATCCTTTTGCCATTAACCCAGATCGCCCAGCACCTAAGATAAAAATTCTTTTATCTTTCGTAATTAACTTCTCAGCACCATTTAATTGGTCATCACTAACTTTAGCAATGACCGCGTTAATTTCATCCATTATTTCATCAAGTAAACTCATTTAATAACCTCCATAAATTTTTTTGCCATATCTAATGGTTTCTCATTATTCATTATTTTACCACCAACAATGATTCTTTCCACGATACCTTGAACAGCCAATCTTTTTGCCTGTTCAATATCAATACCACCGGCAACCGCGATTTTTTTTATATTTGGAAATTTAGCATGGAATTCAGCCACCGCTTTTACGGCATCAAAATCTTGATCTTTCTTATCATGTGAGTAATGTAATCCAAAAATGGCTTCATCAAATTTTTGTAATTTTTCAATTTTCGTCTCATCTACTTCCAATAAATCTATCAGAATGTTTTTTTTCTGATTAACCGTTAATTCATAAACTTGTTCAATCGTATCAATTGACGAACTTGCCATAACCGTTAACGTATCCGCGTTAGCAGAGAATCCCTTTTCAAATTCATAAACACCCTCATCAATTGTCTTTAAATCAAATAATACTTCTGATTGATTAACTTTTTCCGTAACAGATTTTAACGCATTTATCCCATAATCTTTAATCAAAGAGGTCCCAACTTCGATGACATTGACAACACCATCTAAGTAGCTGACGCTCTCCATAAGGTCTTCTAACGTAACGCGATCAATAGCGACTTGTAATTTCATTATTCCTGTACGCCTTCCTTTTTATAAAAATCCTGTAGTTCTTTAGGTGTTGGGTAGCCATCATTATCACCTGGTGTCTGAACTTGAAGCGCACCAACTGCATTTCCTCGTAAAACGGCTGACTCCATAGATTTGTTTTCCAATAATGCTGTAATAACGCCTAATGCAAATCCATCGCCTGCACCAACAGTATCCACAACTTTATCCACTTTGAAGCCTTTAATCGTTTTCATACTACCATCTGAATTTTTGATAAATGCACCACTTGCACCTATTTTAACAATTACCGTTTTTGTCCGTTTGCCTTTTAAATAAAAGTCGGCAATTTCTTCTGGATTATCACTGCCCATCAGAATTTTTCCTTCTTCAACACCTGGTAAAACAACATCTGCATAACCTGCCAGTTCATTAACGGTCGCAACCATATAATCTTTACTTTTCCACAATGTTGGTCGTAAATTAGGGTCAAATGTAATGAATTTTTGGTTATCCACAAGGCGTGTTAATAACGTTCTAAATGTTTTTTCGGCCACATCTGAAATAGCTGGGAAAATACCAGACATATGCGCTATTTTAACATCATCTAAATTTATTGCATCAATTCGATCACTTGTTAAATGAGCTGCAGCTGACCCTTTACGGTAATTAAAAGTCTCTGGGTCACCCGTTGATACGAGTTGTTTCAATTGATGCCCCGTCCAATGATTTTCACTTTCGCTAATATAATCGATACCCACACCATGTCCTGAAATAATACTCTTCGCGTATTGGCCAAAAGGTTCTGTTCCAACTCGAGAAACATATTCAACATCATGCCCTAAGCGTTTAACTCCGATCGCTACGTTTAATTCTGCGCCACCTAATATTTTCACATAATTAACTGATTCTGATAAGCTTTGATCCATATCTTTTGAGGCAAATGTAATGATTGGTTCGCCAATTGTTATAACTTCACTCATTATATTTTCTTCCCTTCATGTCTCTTAATTTTAACCGAAAAAGTAATAAACTAAAACTTCATTAATAATTGAAACAAACCACATGATTGGAACACCTCTTTTTAATAAATCTTTTGATTGAACTTTCATATAATCAAGGCCCCAAACATTCCATGATTGCGTGATTCCTGTTGAAACAGCAAGAAGCGCAGGCACATAGAGAAGTGGTAATAAGAAGGCATCATTGAACAACCCGGTTCCCGAAAGAACCGCTGCAGTTGCAGCTCCAGCACCCCAAACATGTAACGGACCTCTGAATAACGCGAGCGGTGCTAATACTCCAAATACAATAGCAAGGATTAAATGGTCATGCGGTAATATCAGACTAAATACATGTTGAAACCTAACAGCGTTCAACTGAGCAGCACCAGCAAACATCACTAACGCCATTAAAAACATAATCAATCCTGCGATATCACCAATCGCTTTTTGAATCGTACTATTCAAGAAGTCGACGAAATTTTTATATCCTTTCATATTTCCAGTAACAGCTATCGCAAACAATGTTGCTAAAGTTAATCCTGGAATAGCATCCCAGCCGAAAATCATATTCATAACGACCGGAATAATTGGTGCAACAAATGCAATTTTTGGTATGGGGCGACTTTCAGAATTTTGTTGTGTCTCACCAATAATTTTTAGATTTGAATCAACATTTTCTTGAGTAAATTTCTTGCGATGTAAAACTAAGAAAATAATTACCGCGATTAATTGAACTGTCATTGCTGTCCAACCGAAGATTAAGTATTGTCCGCCGTATACGGCATTTGGAAAAAATGCTTTAATTTGATTGAATAAAACAACATTAATGTACATTGGTGCCCCAATTGACATGACAAATGCAGTAAGTGCGATGTCTCTTGGAATACCTAGGGATAACATGATTGGTAATAAGATAACCCCTATCGCAATCACAGATCCCACTCCGTATGCGCTTACAAAAATAAACGCTGTTACCAAAACAATTAAAATAGCTGCTATTAATGGTCGTTTTTTCCCAACTTTTTTTGTTGCTTCTGAAATTGCAGGCGCAATCCCACTATCAACAAGAACCCTTCCGAACCATGATCCAAATGCAATATAGATAATTGTCGGTCCATAATTCAATGCTGGTTCAGCAAATACTTTTTGAACTGCCTTATCGAATGGAATTTGTCCAATGATAGACCATAAAATAGCCATTACGAAGAACCCGACCATGATGTTTCCACCCTTTAAAATATAAATAATAAATCCTACAAAAGTGATTAATAATAAAATCGGTATTAGGGTTGCCATAAGCTAGTCCTCAATTTCTTTTTTTAATAACACTATCTGGGATTGAATTAACGCTTTGTTATCCATCGGATATTCAAGAGCGAAAGCCACTTTTTTTGGTAGATGGGCTAAAATAGCTCGCCAATCAAACATTCCTTCATCTAAATTTTTCGACGTCATTAAGTTTCCAGCATTATTAATAACGTTTTTCAAATGGATATAGTCCGTGTATTGTGAAAGCTCATCTGCACTCTGAATAGCATCTTGTTTCGTAAAAGCCCAATTACCAAGATCATAAACATAACCAACAGGCACATTTTGTCGTTTAGCACTTTCTAAAAATGTCGTTAATGCCTTAACACTGCCACTTAATGCAGTTTGATCATTTTCAACATTCATTGTTATTTTGTCTAAAGGAAATTCACTAAAAGCCTGCTTTAAATCTCCAGTAAATGCCGCAAAATTTCCAATATTAAATTTAATTTTTTTGATTCCCATAATTAAACCTTCTTGAAAATAAGTAACTAATTTAGGGTTTAACGTGCCATTGTCTAAAAAAACTTGATCAGGAACACTATAATTAACAATTAATCCGTATTGTTTTGCTTTTTTTGCAACTTTGGGTAATTCACTATCTAAATCTTTAAAATATTCACGTCTAACTTCGATACCGTCAACACTTAATTTTGAAACGCGATCAACCAATTCATCCTGTTTAATTCCATTTTCTACATCATTCTCAAAAATCCATGTATTTAAAATAACTGTCATCATTTTTCCTCCAATATTAATATTTATTGAGTTTCTTTACCCTATTCATTAATGTCTCAAAATTCATGTCCTCGAATTTTTCTGCATTTTTATTATCAAAATTTTCTCGTTCTATCTCGTTAAAATTTTCTGCTAAGTAATATGCCGTCAAATAGGCTGCAAGGTAATTCTTAGCCGTTTTCACCATGTTTTCATCCTCAAACTTAGCCTCTACAGTTGTAGAGGCAAAGCCCAACGCAAATTTATCAACATCTAAAAAAGTTCTTTTATCCATTTTTAGCGCCTCCAATTCATTATCTATTAACAAGTTAGGTAAACGTTTACATGGATAGTATATATGCAGTATTCCATAATTGCAAGTCTTAAATATAAATATATATTTCTAAACAAGGTAAACGTTTACTCCAGTAAGGTATCTAGCCTGTTTATTTTTTTAACTTTAAATTACATTTTAAGGACAATAAAAAAAGACTTACCCTTGAGCAAGTCTTTTCCATATTAGTATCTACTTAAATTCAGCAGGTATAATTATTTTTTTATTTTTCGTATTTGTTTCACCATTTAATTCATTCAACAATAATTCTGCTGCACTAGCACCTAGTAAAAAAGGATTTTGATTAATCAACGAAGTTCCTGAATTAATCGCTTTTATGACTTCAGTATCTGAAAATCCCGTTACCGCTACCCGTTGATTGACCATGAATCCATCAGCGATAATTTTAGGTAGTAAGTAAAGCAACCAACGTTCCTTCAACGCAAATACAAGCGTTCTTTTATCATCACGTATTAATCTATTTTTCAGTTCAGCATATGTTTGATTTAATTTTGTATCACCATCTATAACCTCAATCACCTTAGTGTCTGGACTGACCGAATTAATTCCGTTATACCGCTCTTCCCGAGTTGAAATACCTGTCACTTCACCAGTAATGATAATGACTTGATCAAATCCTTGATTTAGATAATATCTTGTTACTTGTTGGCTAATATCAAAGTTATTTGTAACAACATTAGCTAAACTAGAATCAGAAAGTTCACGATCAACAATAACAATGGGCATGTCTCGTCTAACCGCATCCCTTAAATCGGCTTCTTTTCTAAGTATTGGTTGCATGATTAGTCCATCAAACGATTTTTCGCCAATAATTTTAAGGATACCTTGTTCTTTATATTTATTAGAATCGGAATCAAATAAAACCGCTGTATAACCTTGTGCATCTAAAATTGAGCTAATACCTTTAAACATTTCTGTGGCAAAATAATCATCCACATCTGAAACAATTGTAGCAATCATTCGACTTTTTTTTGTAATCATCTGTCTAGCCGCGTCATTAGGGACATAGTTTAATTCTTTAATCACATTTTGGACTTTCAATGCTGTCTCTTTAGACATACGCTCTGTTTTACCATTCAAAAAACGTGATACAGTTGCGATTGAAACATCTGCCTTACTTGCAACATCTTTTATATTCGCTTTAGTAGCCATTTTTTCATCCATTCATTAATTATATTATTTCGTCTAGTTTTCCTTTTATTCCGTTGCTAAACTATCTATATATTACCATACTGCTCAATTTATTAGAAAATACCTCACTAAAATAGTAAATAAAAAGGATAATTCTACTTAAAATTCAGAATTATCCTTTTTATTTATTATTTTCACGTTCCGCTAGTTCGAGGTAACGATTGTACCAGATATCTATATATTCTTTAGAAAATGGCCCTTTCCCGTTATCTATCCAGTCCACAAGTGTTCGGACGTTATACTTCAATATCTTATCGATATCGTCAGAATATTCCCATTTTTTCCCGTGTTCTGCATATTCATCTACATCCAATAACCGTTTCTCACCATCTGGGAAAACTTTGACATCTAAATCATAATCTATATATTTCAAAGCTTCCTTATCTAACGTGGCTGGTGAAGCCAAATTACAATAATAAGAAACGCCGTTATCACGTATCATGGCTATAATATTAAACCAATAGTGTTTATGAAAAAAGATAATTGCTGGTTCTCTGGTCACCCATCGCCGGCCATCTGCTTCGGTCACCAATGTATGATCATTACACCCAATAATCATATTCTCACTTGTTTTCAACACCATCGTATCACGCCATGTTCGATGCAAACTACCGTCGTGTTTATAACTCTTTATGGTAATGAAGTCGCCCTCTTTAGGCTCCTTTGACTGATTACTCATCTCTACCAAAACCCACTTTCTAAACACGTAGTGCATTTTACATCGATTGCATGAATATTATACCAAAAAAAGAACTATTTTACTAAAATTTATTTGAAGAAAGGCTGATATATTTGTCCCAAATTTTTTGTTGTACTTTAGGAACTGCAATCTGGTCAAAATCTTTTTCAAGTATGAATTCGCCAGGAAAATAACTTAAGTCAAACGATTTACTTTTCACGGTAAATAATTCAATTAACCATTTTTGATGGGTAAAGGTATGTTTTACGACGGAACCTTCTAATGCTGAAAAAATCAACTTATGGTTCAAATTATCTTGGCTCCATTGGCCTAATTTTATAACTAAATCATCCGTTAATAACACGTCTCCTGGTTTGTCTTCCAGTTCTTCCAGCTTAATTAAAGGAAACGCTAATAAATTTGCGAGCATCCCTTTACTAGAACGTTTCTCAAATAAATACCCTTTTTTTGTTTCAATTATCAAAGCAATATAGGGCATTTCAACTGGTCGCGGCTTCTTTGATTTCACTGGATAATCAAGTTCTTTACCATCTAAATAAGCTTGATTAAACGACTTAACTGGAGAATGTTCAGAATCTGGATTCTTAGCACTCATGTAACTTGAACCCAAATCCATGACAGCTTGGTTAAAGTCTCCAGGTCTTTCTTTAGAAATAATTTGTTGAATGACTTTTTCAAAAATAAGTCGGGTCTGTGGTTTCGCAATATCATCTTCTATCTCAAATAAGCGTGAAAATACACGAAAAGCATTACCATCAACGGCAGGAACAACTTCGTTAAAAGCAATACTTGCGATTGCTCCGGCAGTATATGGCCCAATTCCAACTAAATTTTGCAGTTCCTTAGCTGTTTGCGGCCATTGCCCAGAATAATCTTGAACAACTTGTTTTGCTGCTTTTTGCATGTTTCGAACTCTTGAATAGTAACCGAGTCCTTCCCATGCTTTTAAAATACGTTCTTCTGGCGCATTAGCAAAATTTTCAACACTCGGAAACCATTCCATAAATCGTTCATAGTACGGAATAACCGTATTTACTTGTGTTTGTTGGAGCATAATTTCTGATACCCAAATATGGTAGGGTTCATGGTCTCTGCGCCAAGGAAGATCCCTTTTTTCACTATCATACCAAGTTAACAATGCCTCTTGAAAAGCTGTGATTTTTGCGTCATCCCACATTATCATTCAAGCGCCTCATCTTGTTCTTTCAGCTCAATATATTCATTAATATCATCAAACTGAAACCCTTTTTGAAATAGCCCCTGTTTAACTTTCATGGCGCGCTGACTACCTTCCAAGCGACGTTGCCGTTTCCAGACTTTATCCCCTTGTTTAACAAGTGCATCCCATTCGGCTTCGGGATCAATTTCAAGTTCTAAGGCATCCATTATTTGTGAAATGTCATCAGACTTAAAGCCTTTAGTCATTAATGCCTGACGAACCTTGTTCTTTAAATTACTAAACGATTGATCGTGGTAATGCTTAACTAATTTTTCGGCGACTTTAATTCCATTTTCTAATTGGTCATCAACTGGAAATTCTTCTAAGGCTTCATCAATACTTTCAGCTGCAACACCTTTTAATCGTAACTTTTGGCGAATGACTGTTGGTCCTTTATCCGACGTGTGCATCATTGTTCTAACGTAACTTTTAGCATATTCAAGATCATTTACTAATCTAAATTCATATAACTTTTCGATTGTTTCTTCAATCGCGTCTTCCGTAATTTCATGTTTCTTCAAATAATCCTTAATCTCTTTTACGGTTCGCATTTGCGTTGATAAATAGTTTAACGCTTTTGAATACGCTTTTGAACGATCATCTGCATCAGCAATTTGTTTAATTAATGCCTCATCTAATTCCATCCCTTTAGCAAGATGAAATGAAATAAGAACTTCTTCCCCAATTGGAAAAGCATATTTTTCATCCAGAAAGACATTATATCGTCCAGCACGTTTTTGTGTGGTTATTTTTGTGATTTTTTTTGTCATATAGACTCCTTTAAATGCTTATCTTGTTATTATATCTTTGAACTGCCAAAATGCCAATATTCCTGTGTTATAATAAGAAAAAAGCAATAAGGAGTTTATAAAAATATGTCAGACAATCAAGAATTTGGATCAGAAATTGAAGCCGGTTCACGTTTTCCTTTAACTATTAAACGCTTAGGTATTAATGGTGAAGGCATCGGCTATTACAAACGTAAGATTACATTCGTACCTGGTGCTCTTCCAGACGAAGTCGTTGTAGCAGAAGTCACTAGTGTTGCAGATTCTTATATCAACGCTAAAATTCATAAAATTCGTAAACAAAGTCCTGTTCGCGTTGAACCAAAAGACGCAACATACAGTGAAGTCGGCGGAATTGAATTAGAACATTTAAACTACAAAGGCCAATTAGCTTTCAAAAAAGATGTTATCGTACAATCTTTAGAAAGATATAAACCGCGTGGTTATGAACACTATGATTTAAAAGAAACTATCGGTATGCAAAATCCATATGAATACCGTAATAAAGCGCAATTCCAAGTTCGCGAAAAAGATGGTCACGTCATCGCTGGACTTTACAAACCAAAGAGTCATGATTTAGTAGACTTAAAAGAATTCAGTACGCAACGTCCTACAACAATGCTTGTTATTCGTCACGTTGTTGCGTTATTAGAGGAACTCGGAATTCCTATTTACAATGAAGAAGCTAAATCAGGTATTATCAAAACGCTTGTTGTTCGTGAATCTTTTGATACCGGTGAGGTTCAATTAACCTTCATCACAAACTCGGCAAAATTACCTAAGAAACGTGAACTAGTTATGCATATCTTAGAAGAATTACCTATGGTTACTTCTGTCATGCAAAATATCAACAAAGGTGAAACATCACTTATTTGGGGTGACGAAACCATTAATATCGCTGGCCAAGACTTCATCATGGAACGTCTTGGTAAAATGAAATTCAAATTATCAGCACGTGCTTTCTTCCAATTAAACCCAGTTCAAACTGGCGTTTTATACGATGAAATCAATAAAGCTCTTAACTTAGATAAAAATGAATCATTAGTTGATGCTTACTGTGGTGTTGGTACCGTTGGCCTTTATGTTGCCCATGGTGCTAAAGAAGTTCGCGGTATGGATACAACACCTGAAGCGATTGAAGATGCACGAGAAAATGCTGTTCTATCACATCAAGAAAATACCACATATGAAGTTGGTAAAGCTGAAGATATCTTACCTAAATGGTTGGAAGAAGGTTTCGTACCTGATGCCCTAGTTGTTGATCCACCACGTACTGGTTTAGATGATCAATTAATTGAAGCCATCAATAAGAGTCGTCCTAAAAAATTTGTTTATGTATCATGTAATCCATCGACACTCGCAAAAGATTTAGAATTGTTAACAAAATCATACCGCGTTGATTATATTCAACCCGTTGATATGTTCCCACAAACATCAAAAGTTGAAGCCGTCGTTAAATTATCACGTCGTTCTTCAGGAAAATAAAGCAAAAAAAGAAGCCATAAAATGGCTTCTTTTTTTGCTTTAACTATTCGTTCGACCAACTAAGACGCTACCATAAGCCCAATAGGTCTTTCCTGTTTCAATAACTGTAAAACGGTACATATATGAATCTTCTTTACCATTTTCTTTAATTGTAGCCATGCAATCTACATTAACTGCTTTACCTCTAATTGTAGCATCACTTGCTCTTCCTGTTGTTACTGATAAATATGCTGAATTATAAACATGATTATGCAAGTAGTAAGTGCTTGTCGTACTTACGGTTCCAGTCTGTTTAAGTGACTTATAAGTAATTGATTGATTAAATGTTAAGGCCTTTGAATAAACCCAATATTTATTTAATCCTGATTTAATTTGATACCAAGTTGTTCCTTGGCTTCTATTTTCTGCTCGAGCTAATAATTTCACTGTTTGCCCAGTTAATTGTGTTGAAGAACCATAGTTAACCGTATTATCAGTAGAGTTCTTAACTGAGTTATAAAGCATATATTTATTACTATTAACTTTTGCAGTTTCTGAACCAGATGCACTATGCATTTCTAAATTAACTAGTGCATCCTTATTGACTGCTCCTGTGTAAACCCAATGATCATCTGAACCAATTTTAATACGATACATCGTTGATTTAGCACCATTATAATCAGTTATAACGGCTTTTTGATTAATTGTATATGTTCTATTTTTATAATTGGCTGAATCACCTGTCTTTTTAGATAGATAATCTGAATTGTATACATGATCATGTAACTGATATGACTTACCATTAAATTTAGCTGAAACATTCATTGGTGAGTAACTTACTTTTCTTAATTTTAAGGCGTCACTATAGATCCAATATTTTGTGGATGTCCCTTTAACACGGACGCGATACCAAGTAGTGCTACCATTTTTAACACCACGCATATCTGCATACAATGTTTTACCGCTTAACTTGCTGCTTGAACCTTTATCGACTGCGCCGACCGTCCCTTTAACATGGTTATAAAGACGGTAACTTGTATTATTCATCTGAACAGTTTCTGATCCAGCTGCACTGTGATATGCGACCTTCACACCTAATTGTGTGTAGTATTCTTTGATTAAATCATACAAGTCTGACATTGAATATGACTCATTAAACCATTTATTACCAGATTCGCTATAGTAACCAACTGGATCACCATGATCAGTTGCACCTAAATACTTACTGACATCTGCATGTGCCCAAACTGTTGCGCCCGCTCCATGATTGCTAGCAGTTGCTAAACTTGGTTTCAACCCATATTGTTGTAAAATATAGGCAGTATAGTAGGCGGCATTATTAACTTCTCGTGCAAATGCCGACTTGCTATGAACACGCGTTTCTTCAAATTGCACGAAACGTTGGTTACCTTTAGGACCAGAGCCCCATGACATGACGTTCGTTTTTGCAATATTAATAATATTATGATCGTCAACAAAACTGTGCACAAATGCATTACCATAATTGGCTTTCATAAAAGCCATTTCACCATATATGGTAGATGATGGGTTAGCTGTTTCATGAACAACAACACCTTCTGGTTTACCTTGACGATAAGTCATATCATCGGTTGGAAAACCACCCCAGATAGCACTTGTAATCTCATTTGGTGCAATATGTTGAGAATGTATATAATTATTTACCTTTGATGAAGCCGAAACTGATTGATTCATTAATCCAGCCGCTACAATCCCCAAAACAATGGCAAAACCCATTACTATTTTTTTCTGCATTTTCAATAACTCTCCTATTTTTTTATTGCTATCCCTTAGCAATATTAGTTCAACAACCTAATAAATTAATGTTTATTAATGGCTCCCTTATAGACCCAATGATTAGTAGATCCAATTTTGACTCGGTACATCGTTGATTTAGACCCATTGTAATCAGTAATAATCGCTTTTTTATTAATTGTATAAGTTCTATTATTATGTGTTTTTGATTGACCTGTCTTTTTAGATAAATAATCTGAATTATAAACATGATTATGTAACTGATATGATTTATTATTAAAATTTCCTGTATTTTTTACTGTAGAATAACTTGTTTTTCTTAATTTTAATGCTTGTTTATAGATCCAATACTTCGTTGATGTGCCTTTAACTCTTACTCGATACCAAGTTGTGCTACCTTCTTTTACGCCACGCATGTCCGCATAGACTGTCTTACCTGTCAACTTAGCAGCCGCACCTTTATCACGACTACCTGCTGTTCCTTTAACATGATTGTAAAGACGGTAACCAGTATTAGCTACTTTGACTGTTTCAGAACCGGCTGCGCCATTATAAGCGACTTTAACGGTATTATCTAAACTAGCTAAATTATATCTAGAAATTAAGTTATTTAATTTTTTACCGTAGGCACTACTTGTCGAGTATTTTAAACTCAATGATGCTGTTGCTTTTTGATAAGTACTAGCTTTTTCACGCCATGTACCTGAGTAATACTTAGCATCCCAACTTACACCGTTACGTAAATGGTTGGCATAATCTTGAATAGATGCTTTAGCATTTGGGTATTTTTTAAATTTAGACACCGCATAATAAGCTTTCCCTTTGCTATTATATTCCAATGATTTAACTGAATATGATTGTCCCTTATAGGCACCCTTCATACCAAAAAAATTATTAGCCTTTTTTGCCAACGTACTTTGACCCCAAGAAGATTCAAGAATCATCTGTGATAGCATCACTGATGGATACAAGTTTTTATCTTTTGACACTGCTTGAATCGTTGGTCCATTCTTTTCAATGAGAGCCTTTGTTTGGGCAGTCGTGGCTGCCGTAACTGTTGATTCATTTTTACTTTGATTCCCAATTGGTAAGTTTATTGAGCTAAATCCCGTAATAGCAACAAATGTTACCGTAACTAATTTTGTTAACAACTTTTTATTTTTCATATTTCCCCCTATTTTTCCGAAATTATCAGCTTTAATTATATCAAATTTGCATGTCTAATAACGCCTTTTTCCGTTACATTATGATTACAATTAGTAACGCATAATGCCTCTATTAGTATGCGCCCAACTACACGTTTTTTTGATAATTGAGTCGTCAGGTGATTCATCAGAATACCCTTTCAACGTGTAGATGGCTAATAAATGCTTAACTTCCTTAATGAAATCTATTTTATCCACATAGGTATCACGTCTGTTCTGAACTAAAGATAAGATAGCATCATGATATCTAAATTGGGGTGTTGGATTTTCAAAACCAAGTTCTGCAGCTATTTTACTGGCCAAAGAAACTTGAATATCTGTAAAAAGATGCGCTAAATTTAATTGCTTTAGAAATTGCGAATACTTACTTTGAACTCTAATTCTTAATCCATTGTTGAAAAATAAATCAGTTCCATTTTCTACATCGGAAATATTAGCAAGATGGTGTCCTGCCGTCCATGAGGCATCCCGTTTTGATGGCCCACTATCTGGAAATAACTGATACATACCACATGTGTAAGGTAGAGCTTGTTTCTTTTCAACTAATGACACAATCGCACGCATTGCGACAAAAGTTAGAATTTTTTCATTAATCAAGCGATTCACAAAATTTGTTGTTGTGTATTTACATAATAAAATATCTTTATGCTTATCAAAAATAATGGATCGTAAATCATCCCGTCTGTGTGTTATATGGTGAATATACAAAGTTGTCTCCATGTTCACTTGATAGTTATCCGTTACAATTCCATGTTCTGTAAAAAAATGATCATCCGTAACGTCTATTATTGGATGATTCTCCAACAAGTTTCGCCAATATTGAGACCCAACAGTCAATAAGCGTGTTTCTGGATAATCTATAATTTCTTTAAAATCCCGTTCTAATTCATTCTCCAAGTTCAATAGCCTACTCCTTTTCTTACTTTCATTTAACAACTTATCCTATGTTACAGATTTAATTGTAACTAATCTTGTGTGAACTTAAGTCTAATTGTTAAGTTTATCTTAAGAAAATTAATAGTCTACCTTTAATTCTTAAATGCTCATCAAAAACCCATAAATACGCTCATTTCGTCGTCTATTTTAAAATTGAATAACCTCGTATTCTAATTAAGAACCTTGGCCAAGGGATCTTAAAAGAAACGAGGCAACTCTACTAATATGTCAAATCAAATAAACCCAGGTCTAGCTTTTCTACTGAAAAATGACCGTGAAAAACTTATCTTTGGTGTTCTAAAAAGAATGTCGATTAATCAATCGCATGCTTCATATGACGATTTCGTACAAGAAGCACGATTAGCATTCAGCGCTGCATATGACCAATACCCTAAAACTATTGAAGATAATGAACAAACTTTCATGGTTTACGCCTATCAACGTGTCTACTGGCGACTTCTTGATTTAATTAATCGACAATCTAATCAACAAACGCATTTAGAACCTAATAAGGATGATTCAACTAATCCAACTGATTCCATCATTGATTTAACCCTCCAAACACAAGATACTATCGCTGAAAAATTATTTACAGAACACCTTTTTAAATCACTCTATGACCTCTGTTCAAACGCCGAACAACATTATCTAGTCGATTGTTATATTAGACACAAAACAGTCACAGAAATTGCTGCCAGTCATCATGTTAGCCGTCAAACAGCCTATAACTGGCGTAATAGCGTCGGTCGGAAAGTACTTTTAGTCATTGCTCAAATGAATCAAGAATAAATATCAGTATTTGCTTTACAAAATGGTTAACCGATTCTTTATTATCTATGTAAGGCGTCGCGGCACTTATCAAATATAGACACACAAAGGAGAACATATATGAGTAAAACTTGGGTAAAAACAAACGTTATCGTTGAGGGATTAAGTTCTGACGGCTCTGAACGTAAACGTTCATTCGCTAACATTACTGAAAATGCCTCTAACGAAGCTATTGCACAACTCGGCGCTACAGTTGCTTCATTAACTGGTGATAACACCGTTAAAATGACCATCCGCACAGAATCAAGTCTTTTAGCTTAATCAAACCTAAGGAGGAAATTATATGAAACAATTAGATTTAGCATTTAAAAATGAAGCGGGTAAAACGCGCCATATGAAATTACGTTACGTTAATACAGATTTAGATCCAGCAACCGTTAAGAAAGCCATGGATGACATTACAGGTTCTGATTTATTCCATCGTGATAACGAAAAAATGTTCGTAACCCCTATCTCAGCACAATTTGTTGAAACCATTGAAACACCAATCTACACAAACGATTTAGTTTAACCGTAAAAGCCAACTTAATTGTTGGCTTTTTTTGTACCCTCATAGCACCTATCAATTGCCTTTTAACATCATATTGGCTATTCTAAAATTTAGGGGGATTGTAATGAATAAAATAGAAGATAAAAAAATGACGTTTTTCACGGTTTTCTTGTTAGGAATTAACGGTATTATTGGATCGGGGATTTTCTTATTATCTGGTAAAATTTATAATGATATTGGACCACTCAGTATCTTTACAATTATCGCTGCAGCATTAGCAGTCACCATGATTGTGCTCTGTTACGCAACACTAGCAAGTAAATTTTCGGAAGATGGTGCGGCTTGGTTATATGCCTATAATGCATTCGGTAAATTTACTGGTTTTCAAGTTGGTATATTTACTTGGATATTAGGCGTAGTGACTTTGTCAGCCGAAATTGCTGCGTTACTAACTGTCTTAAAAATACTTTTTCCAGCATTACAACAAACGCTTATTTATGATGTTTCAGCAATTGCCTTAGTCATTATTCTAGGCATCATTAATTATTTTGGAACAGCTATTCTAGATTTCGCAGACAATCTGTCTTCTGCAGCTAAAGTATTTATCATGTTACTCTTTATTATTGTCGGTGCTTTCTTCATTAAGGATGCTCATTTTACGCCCATGATTCCGACTGATATTCACAGTAACACTCAGTTATTTACGAAATTTAATACAGCATTTGGTGTCATTTTTTATATGTATACTGGCTTTTCATTTTTACCGATTGCTGCTGCTAAAATGGATAATCCGGAAAAGAATATTCCGAAAGCACTATTAAGCGTTATTGCAACGGTGACTTTATTATATGTTTTACTTCAAACGGTTGCCGTGGGTATCCTTGGCCCTAACTTAGGATCGTACTCATTACCAATTGCTGCGGCATTCAAAAGTATCTTTGGTCAGTGGGGTTATATGATCATTATCATTGGGATGTTGATCTCTATTCTTGGGGTTGCCATCTCAGTATCATTCAATACACCTATTGTGGCTGCATCGCTAGCAAATGAACATCAGCTTTTACCAAAAATAATCGGTAAGCAAAGTAAACACAATACACCGGTTATCGCAATCATTGTGACATCTATCACAAGCATCCTCCTGCTACTTAGCGGTAGTTATTTATTCTTAGTATCATGCATTGTCTTTGCATCGTTTGTCCAATATGTACCAACAATTCTAGCAACATTTAAATTCAATAATGATCCAAATTTACCAAAAGGTTTCAAATTACCAGGTGGTCCAATTATTCCAAGCCTTGCATTAATTATCTCACTTTACTTACTGTTAAGTTTTAATTGGAAAATCATCTTATTCGGCGTTATCGTGTTAGTACTAGGGTGTTTACTCTACTGGTTTGATAACCGAAAAAAATAACCATTGATTTTGAAAGTTCAAAACCAATGGTTATTTTTCTATTAAATTTTGTAGATATTCATGACTTTCCAACATTTCGCGACAATCATTTTGATTTTCTAAATCAATTTCGTAAATAGTCGTTGCATTTGGATTAAGCAAAGGATATGCTAACTTCCAATCAATCTTGCCTTTTCCTAAAGTTAAACTATCATGAAATTTACCCATTGAATCGACTAAGTGATAATGGACGATATTTGGCATTAACCGTTTCAAACTCGCTTGTAAGTCAGTATTACTACCTGCTTGTTTAATAAAGGCATGCGATGTATCAAATGCTAAGCGATACCCTTTTTGTAGAATAAACTGATCCATCTCTTCAGACCCATAATAAAATAAATCAGAAATCGAATTCTCAAACATGACGTTATTTTGTCCATATTTTTGATAATAATCCATCCGATTAAATAACGCTGATTCCGCAACCTCAAAATTAGGATATTCAGCAATAATTGTTGGCGTTTGTCGATTATATGAACCATGAATGAGGGTTTGAATTGATTTATCTTTTGCGAGCTGAATCAATGTCTCAGTACTTTCTCTAACAAAACGATATAACCTAGGATCAGCTGTTTCGGAAACGGCTAATTCAACAGATTGTTCACCAACCTTCATTGGATGATGCATGACAATCTTCTTCGTAGTTGCCTTCACCTCATCAATCTCATCTGATAATCGTTTTAATCCATCTCCAGAAACATCAAATTCATTTAGATAGAATTCAAAAATATCTGGATTATGTTGTAACCGATCATGGAGTTGAATTGGGTCAGTTCCCGCCTTTAATCCTAATGGTATTGTCATTTGAATCATCTCCTTGGTACTATGTTAGCATTAAATTGGGTGAAAATAAAAAGGAGTGACTTCTAATGATTCAATTTCTCAAATCACTAGAAAACTCCCCTTTTCTATACTTCAATTTTAGCCATAAATTCATGTAAAGCATCTTGCCAACTTGGTACTTCAAATCCCGTTGCTTTAACTTTACTCAAATCCATAACTGAATGTCTAGGTCGGTATGCCTTTTGTGGATATTCTTCAGACGTTACTGGACTTATTTCAACTACTTCATCCTTTAAAATCTCACTAGCAAATTCATACCAAGTACATGAATTATCATTAGAAAGCTGATATAACCCATAAGGAATATTTTTTTGAACTGCATATAACATAAAATCAGCCAGCGTTCTAGTCCAAGTTGGCCGTCCAACCTGATCACTAACAACAGTCAGATGATCATGAGTTTTAGCTAAGTTTAGCATCGTATAGACGAAGTTCTTTCCATATTCGCCAAAAACCCATGATGTACGGATAATATAATACTTACTCATTATTTTAGCAACGGCTTCTTCTCCAGCTAACTTCGTCCGACCATATTCATTTTTAGGCGCAGTGGGTGTTTTTTCTGTATACATTTGATCATTAGTCCCATCAAATACATAATCAGTACTAATGTAAACTAACGTAGCACCCACAGATTCTGCTGCTGTGGCAATATTCTGAGTACCTATAACATTAACTTGTTCATTAATAGCTTTACCAGGTTCTTCTTCAGCATTATCAACAGCTGTATAAGCTGCACAGTGGTAGACAATTTCTGGGCGATTATCTAAAAAATAATTATTAACTGCTTTTGAGTCAGTAATATCTAAATCTTTAGAACCAGTTCCTGTATATACAATCTTTTTTTCATCTAATAAATGACTTAATTCTGTTCCTAATTGACCATTTACACCCGTAATTAATATTTTCATAATTAGCTCCTTCAAAAAAAGAATGGACTTAAGTCCATTCTTAGTTATTATTGTCCATTTTTTGCATAATTTGCTTCAACTGCATCTTTCTCAGCTTTCCACCAATTTTCATTATTTCGGTACCAATCAATCGTATCTTGTAATCCTGATTTAAAATCAGTAAATTCAGGATTCCAACCAAGCTCTTCACGTAATTTTGATGAATCAATAGCATATCGTAAATCGTGTCCTGGGCGATCTTTAACGACATCATAAGCATCTTTAGGTTGACCCATTAATTCTAAAATCAACTCCAAAACAGCCTTATTATCTTGTTCACCATCCGCACCAATCAAATAAGTTTCACCAATACGACCCTTATTTAAAATAGCCCAGACAGCACTTGAATGATCATTAGTATGAATCCAATCGCGAACATTTTTACCAGAACCATATAACTTAGGCCGGATTCCACTCAAAACATTAGTAATCTGTCTTGGAATAAACTTCTCAATATGTTGGTATGGTCCATAATTATTGGAACAATTTGAAATTGTTGCCTGTAAATTGAATGAACGCACCCATGCACGAACTAATAAATCTGATCCAGCCTTTGTTGATGAATATGGACTGCTTGGATTATAACGTGTTTCAGGTGTGAATTTTTCACCTTCACCTTCCCCATGACCGGGTAAATCTTCGCGTAATGGTAAGTCTCCATACACTTCATCAGTTGAAACATGATGGTAGCGGACATTGTATTTACGACAAGCTTCTAGCAATGTATATGTTCCGATAATATTAGTTTGAATAAAAGGTGATGGATCTTTTAAAGAATTATCATTGTGACTTTCTGCAGCGTAATGTACTACCGCATCTGTTTTGCTAACAAGTTCATCAACTAGTTTAGCGTCAGTAATATCTCCCACTACTAGCTCAACACGATCAGCAGGTAGTCCAGCTAAATTTTCTTTATTTCCTGCATAAGTTAATTTATCTAACACGGTAATGTGAACATCTGGGTGGTTATTAACCACATAATGGACAAAATTAGAACCAATAAATCCGGCCCCACCTGTTACAATAATATTTTTCATTTAAAAACACCTCTCCTATTTAGATTTCTCCATACACAAACGGATTGTCTTTTTCAAACTCTGTAAACGTTGGTTGTGCAGCATCTTTTTCAGATGTAATTGCTTGGTCAAAATCAATAGGCCAATCAATATTTAGTTCAGGAGTTTTAAATGAAATCCCACCATCTGCTGCTGCATTGTAGTAACCATCACATTTATAAAGGAAATTAACATCATCTGTTAATGTTACAAATCCATGGGCATACCCTTTAGGAACTAATAATTGGCGATGGTTACTTGCAGAAAGAATATATCCTTCCCACTGTTTATAAGTAGGTGAACCTTTTCGAACATCGACAATAACATCTAGTACTGCCCCTGTCACGACCCGAATTAATTTAGTTTGTGCAGCTTCTCCACGTTGAAAATGAAGTCCTCTTAAAACGCCAGCTTGTGTTGATAATGAATGATTATCTTGGATAAAATCAATATCTATTCCAGCTTCTTTGAAATCTTTGTCTGAATATGACTCCGTAAAAAAGCCGCGATTATCACCAAATACTGCTGGTTCAATAATCTTAACATCTTGTAACTTTGTTGTTGATACTTTTAATTTACCCATTACTTTTTATCCTCTTCTTCTGCGATACGTAACATGTACTGTCCATAATCATTTTTTTTGAGTGGTTGTGCTAGATCAATTAATTGTTCGCGTGAAATATAACCCATTCGATAGGCGATTTCCTCTAAATTAGCTACTTGCATATTTTGCATTCTTTGAACAGTTTCAATAAACTGCCCTGCTTCAAGTAAACTTGCATGTGTCCCTGTATCAAGCCAAGCAAATCCACGTCCCATAATTTCAACATGTAGTCTTCCTTTTTCAAGATAGACCTTGTTAACATCCGTAATTTCAAGTTCGCCACGTGGTGACGGCTTAATATTTTTTGCTATATCAACAACTGAATTATCATAAAAGTATAAGCCTGTTACTGCAAAATTACTTTTAGGGTGATCCGGTTTTTCAACAATCGAAATTGCTTTATGGCTCTCATCAAATTCAACAACACCAAAACGCTCGGGATCACGCACTTGATAACCAAATACGGTAGCCCCCTCAGTTTGATTTGCAGCCCGTTCAAGCATCTTAGTCATACCTGGACCATAATAAATATTATCACCTAAGATGAGCGCAACGCTATCATTACCAATGAAATCAGCACCAATAATGAATGCTTCTGCTAATCCATCTGGTGTAGGTTGAACGGCATACTCTAAATTAATGCCTAATTCAGAACCGTTGCCCAATAATTCTTGAAAACGTGGCGTATCTTCAGGAGTAGAAATAATTAGAATATCCTTGATACCTGCCAACATTAATGTTGATATTGGATAATAGATCATTGGTTTATCATAAATCGGCATCAGCTGTTTACTTGATGCACGTGTCAATGGATATAAACGAGTCCCACTACCTCCGGCTAAAACTATTCCCTTCATACACTTTTCCTCCTAAAATATTCTAATTAATTTTTGTAAATGGTAGCTACAATAACTACTTAACACAGCTTTTAAAAATAAAAATCATTATTTATTTAATATCCTTCTTAAAACCAATTTTTTAACATAATTTGTTTCGTCATATCTAATAAATAAGAAATAGAATAATGTACTTGCTAGAATAAATACAACAGCAGATGCTATCAAAATACTGAAAATCCCTTGAATTACAATAATTTTTAGTAAATACGAAATTATTCCTAATTCTATTCCAATTATTCCCATATAACCAAAATATTTAAGATAATATTTTTTCATACTACGTTTGAATCCATATTTGAATAAGATAAGTGGTTCCCACCATAAATTAATTCCAATATTACTTACTATTGTACCAATTAATATACCATTAATGCCGAGATTTGTTGTCATTAACAAAAGAATTGAAACTATCATATTAACTACAGCTTCAAGTAGTGATTTATATCTCATTGGCCAAAATAATCCACGTGCACCAATAAAATTTAATACAGTCTGTCTAAATTGAACAAGTACAAAATTTATAACAATAAGTAACACGGTAAAGTTCGATAAGACGTAATTTGATCCTATCCAAAATTTAATAAAAGATTCAATAACTGCGTATAACGTTATAGCAATAACTGATGTAATACCGGCATTTATATACATATAACGATAAAACACAACTTCTTGATAATCTTCATCCTCCGTTACTCCTAGATTACCTAATCCAGCTGTGACAGCAGAGATACTTTGTGTCAACACACTGGAAATACTATTTACAATCAGCATATAATTAGAATATATTCCTACTAATCTAACGCCTAAAAATGCCGATATTAATATATTATCCGTTCCAAAAACTAATATAGTACCAATTTTTGAAGAAACAGTCCCAAATATATTTTTCTTCATATAGTTGATGACTTTAGGATTTACTTTAACAGTTTTCATTTCGGAAAGAAATTCAAATTCCCTATCAACAAGTTTTGAAATTCTCAAGTTAGATAACAATGTTATAATTATTTGGATTACTAAGTACCAAACATATTGTCTAAATAAAAGTAAAAAGATAATTTGTAATACTGTCTGCATTATCGTAAAAATTAATCTATTTAAACTATCCTTATATCCTTCTTGATTTGCAATTAATAAGGAACGTTTATACGTAAAAAAGTAACTAACAACCGTATTTAATAAAAATAGTACAAACATAACTCGCGGAAATGGTACAGGACTACCGCCCTTCATTAAAATAGTTATAAATGGAGTAAATGCTAAACCCATAATCAAAATTACGATACCAATCACATTATACACTTTTCTAAATAAATTCATGACACCAGCAATTTCACCATGATTACTAGTAGCAAGAGGATCGTACAGTGAGTACGTTATCGCCCCACCAATCCCTAATTCAGCAAAGGATAGAAAACTCAACACATTAGCATATAGCCCATTGATTCCCATGTAATCGGCACCAAGAGTTTTAATAAATACTGTCTGCAATGCAAACTTCAAAACTAACATTATTACTTGCGATAGTGCAGCGATTGATGTATTTTTAGCTGCTATACCAGTTCGAGAATTATTATTCATACATCACACTTACCCTCATCTGTTAAGTTCTTGTACACGTTTAATTTCTGTTTTAATTTTATCCGTGTACTTTAACATGCCGTTATCATAGACATCATTAATATCGTGCTTCTTAAAATCAAGATAACTACGTTCTTTTATATCATTACTTTGATCAGCATATCCTCTTTTTACTTTATTCTCGAATTCTTCAAGTGATTTTGCATAGTAATGATTAACCCTCACGTGTTCCCTTGATACAATTTTAGGTCTTTTTTCATTTGTCCATGGATATCCCCATAACCTATTTCCGTTTTCATCAGTCGTTTTACCGGCCACATCATACCAATGTGGTATTCTCATATCAATTACTAATCTAGGATTTACGATAGGTTTTGAATCTAAAATAATATCATTTTTTGATCTATTTAAAAATGTCTCAGTAACTAATCCATTTGATTTTTTAATCAAATTAGATGAGCCGAACATCACCCAACCAATTTCAATTTGAGCAACGTTTTCACTAAATTCATTTAAAAAAGAATCAATATTTTTTTCATCAATTAATACTAAATATTCATCTAAATCTAGTGTTAATAGCCATTTTGTTTCTGTCTTACAGCGCTCGACAGCATCCAGATATGCTGGTATTTGTTGCTTATCACCCGGAAAATAGATATATTCAACCACTTTACTTTTAATATACGGTTCTAAAATTTCTTTTAAATTATCAGTAGATTCGTTATCATAAATATAAAATTTTGATATACCAATAATTTTATGATATTCAATCCATTCTTGAACGTATAGTGCTTCATTTTTAATAATTGCCACTAATGACACGCTATTAATAAAATCAGTTTTTTCTTCAATTATTTTTACTTGTTTATACCTTTTATTTCCGTAGTTCATCTTATTTTTCATATACTTTATCATATTATATGCCGTAATAAAATTACGCCTAAAACTTTTTTTTATTAAATTGATAGTAACCACCTAATCACTCTCTATTAAACAAACCATATAATTATTCTTTGTGCTGTTGTATTAATTAAACTATGAAATTTATGATACAAAGAATATCTTTTAAAGATATTCTTTGTATCATAAAACTTATATGTATCTTCTAGCATTTTTTTTTCAGTATCATTTTTAATGATATTAGAAAATCTTTCATACAGAACAATATTTTCCTTTTTAATCCGACCTAATTGTTTATATCTTATTTTTAATCTACGAAAAACTTCATACAAGTGTACATTACTCTTACCAATTCCGATGACGTTATTTTCATGTTGTCTATAGTAAACCGTTACTTTATCAATGTACGTTAAATTCCCACTTGCTGAGCTGATTTTAGCAATAATTGAATCATGCATTGTTACATTTTCAATATCTTCATCTGTTAACATAAGTACTTCATCTCTTAGTTTCTTATTAATTGCTAATGCCGCTCCGGTTACTTTAAAATTGAATAATAAATCATTCAATGAATGATTATAATTTTCGCCTACTAACATTTTAGACATTTTAATATTTGTTGAAACAGCCTTTTTATCAGCAATCATAAGATCTGAAAATATAGCTTGTGTTATTTTATTGTCTAACAAATCAAATTTATCCATAAATTGCATTATTTTATCTGAAACCCAAACATCATCTTGATCAGAAAAAAAATAGTAATCAGCATCGACAACCCTAAGTAATTCAAAAAAGGAACGTTTAACACCCATATTTCCGCTTGAATAAATTATTTTTAACAAATTTTTATTTTCGTATCTTTTTAAAATATCTATTGTATTATCTGTTGAACCATCATCTCTAACATAAATCTGTATGTTATCTTCATTTTTATATTTTTGCTCAATAATACTATTTAATTGTTCCTCGACGTACTTTTCGCCATTATACGTTGACATAATCACAGCTATATTTTTCAAAAATTTACTCCTTAATTACTTTTCTTTAAACGACAATGCTAAAGCGATTTCCAATGTACTAAATATGGAATACTGTCAACAAATTCTTGTGGTACTAACACTCCATAAAACGCTATAACAGCTAATAAGAGTATCCCCACCATCATTAAATCAATCTTTAATAATATTCTACTATCAATCTCATCTTTATGCTCCCTAATTAGCGCGTATGCAATTATAATTGGTGCGAAAGAGTTACGTTGGAACCGTTGATATTGTATCGACATAACTAAAAATGGGAGTGCTACAAGACCAGTTAACGAAATTAAGAATAACAATTTCAATTTATTTTTAATCTCAGTTGATAGGCTATTAATTTTCAAAAAATAATATCCAAGTCCTAACATTGAAAAATATGATAAAGCTATTTCTATAAGCATTATTTTTGATGAACCAGCAGCATAACTTGTGTTCAGTTTATCAAACAATTGTGTCCTAGATGAATGCAATGAAACTTTCGTTATTATATTTTTCAATAAACCACTTAAACCTGGAATAAATTGTACAATTGTTAAAATTACAAAAAAACCAATAATTAATTGTACAAAAATTTTCACATATTTTTCGCTCAAAAAGCTTAAGGGAATTATTATTAAAAATATATATCCAGATGAATGCATTGATGCGCTCAATAAGATTAATCCGATGGCAATAATAATATTTTTTACATTTTTTTTCTGTAAAAAACTTAGCCCTAATAGAGCAATAGAAATCATAAAAAAATTACGTGCCTGTGTTGCCTCATTAAAAAAAGGAAAAATTGCAAAAACCCAAACAAAAGATCCTAAATTCTTTGTAAATCTTAATATTGCAACTGTCAAAATAATAAAACTAACAATAAATAATATTAATCTAAAATCAGCATATGTCACTCCGTTTGCCGCAAAAATTCGAGAAAGCCACATATAGCCCCACTCAAATTGGTGATTATATGGTGCTAAAGAACTATTATCATAATTAATAAGATAACTAGGATAATCGGTCGTCGTCATCTTACTAGCAGCACCCGCTAGCCATGCTAATATTCCGATTCCAATGAACGGAATGATATTATTTTTTTTACCATGAACATGATCCAAAAAGAAATTGGTTACTATTGCAAATAAATATGTCATATAAACTCCTAGATAGTCATTTCTTAAACAATTAATGAAATTTGCTTATGCTGTATTCCATTTTTAATTAAATTTTATGTAAATACTAACATTATTTTTTGAATAACCTTAATATTTCCTCCAAATAGAGTAAGGTATTGTGACCGTGAATATTGGTAAAAAAACCATTCTTTTTGCCAAATATTATGGCTTCGATACCCTTCTTTTCTACAAAATATTTCAACATAGTAATTCTTTTTTTTATTTTAATAGGCGAATTTGAAAATTGTAGTTCTAATTCATTAACCAATTTGGAAAATCGATCAAATTTAACTTTATATTTTTTTAAATCAATTAACTTACTTTTTATAATTGTACTTTTTTTATGTGCATCGGCACCTCTTGTAATATTAAATGAATGCATTCTATGACCATCAGTCGCACTATCTATATATCCAATCCCATCATATAATCCAGCAACTAATGCAAGCCATGCATCATGATTAACTGCTTCTATCGGGATGTTTTTTGAAATTTCTAATAAGTTACGATTAATAATCATCGTATTACCCATTAACCAGTTATGTAGAAAAATACGTTGATATGTTGGTTTATTTTTCTTTTCTACACCACTGTAGTTCACACTTCCGTCCCCCACTACTTCAAAAAACTCGTCATAATTCGTATATACAAGCTTAGGCAGTACTTTTTCGTTAGGCAGGTGTCTAATTTCATTTAATGATATCTCAATTTTATTTGTATACCATACATCATCCTGATCTGAGAACATAACATATTCATACTGGTCTGGAACGTTATTCATTAAAATTTCAAAATTTCCTAATTGGCCCTTTTCATTAATATTTAGCGAGCTATCTAGTATCGTTATTTTAGGATCTCTTTTAAAATTATCTAAAATTTTACTGGTATTATCTTTCGAAAAATCATCTCTAATAAATAGGTGCCAATTCCCATATGATTGATTCTTAATACTTTCAATTTGCTCCATTAAAAATTTTTCACCATTGTAGGTAGCCATTAAAATTGCAACGTCACTCATAATTAGATCCTCCTAATTAGCTAAAGTGTTCAGCGAATATTTTTCTTAATTGTTCTTTCGTTTCTGAAAGGCTCTCCAATGGTAACGATATGTCGTTTATAACAACTATTTTTGCCTTGGATTTTAAGGCGCGCTTTATTTTTGAAAAATCTCCATCTTCTGGCAACTTCTCAAACTTTCCAAACGAAAATCTACGTGGTTCAAAATTCCCTTTTGAAAGTTGCCAATCGCGTGCCAACCAAATATTTACATCATTTCTAGTACGAAAACGATTTTTACTAAGTTCGGCTAACAAAGCTGGTTCTTTTTGATATATTTCTTTAAATGTACTTTTCAATAAACTACTAGGCAAATGCGGTTCATACCATCCCAGAACAGACCTATATGGTAAAACTAAGAAATTTCTTACATTTTGAAACCCGTATTGCCAATTAAATATTTTAAAGAAATTCTTCTTCAAAATATTATTTTTTGAGAACCACTTATTAATAATAAGTATATTATTAAAAGGTATTAACGAAAATTCTTCCGACGGTTGAATAAGTCCCATTAATCCTACATCCTTAGGAGTCCCATCTTGAGAAAAGAAATCTGTTGGATCTACCTTGTTAGTTATAAACGTATCGTCATTAAATACGATAAAATGTTCCGATAAATTTTTAATTCTTGGAATATTCATTTCAATGACATTCGAATTAAAAGTAGGTAAATATTCTTCAGGAATAAAATCAGAATGATCAACAATTGTTAGATTTTTCATGTCCAATGGAAACTTCGGAACTTGTTTGTCGGTAATTAAAAAAATATGGTTTACCCATGGTGCAAATTTTTTTACACCTTCAAACCACCATTTAAAAATATCATAATCTCTGAAACGTTCATCCGCATTTAAATTTTTGTTTCCCGCGTACTTATTTTTTTTATTCCGCCAGATATCATCATTTCCATCAACCCATGTCACTACAAAATCAATTTTAAAATTATCACTCATGACTAAGTTCTCCTTAATATTTATTAGTGATTTTAATATTCAGATAAAAAGTGTTAATCTATTTTCAATCTTATATTTAGAGCCAAATTCTTCGTATTCTAGCCTTAAGCTCCCCATTAAATAATTGCTTAATATAATATTGGAAATATCTGCGGATACCATTAGGCCATTTTCCTTCATTATATTTCTTTATATTTTCAATAGACAACTTTTCATCTGTTATAAACTTATTAGGTACAATTAAAAAGCTATGGTCATCATTTGATATTTCAACATCAACTTGCATTTTTCTTTTTTGTAAATGAATATATTCTATCTTTTTAGTTTTAATTTTTCCGTTATCAATATAATTCATTACTAGTTCCCCATCATGCCATCTAAACACTTGATATTGTTTTCCCTCAGAAATATCAAGTGTTATAAATCGAAATGCTTTTACCCAAATATCAGCATAATAGACCTTTTCTTTATATGGATCATATATTCTCATATCTGTGTCGGGCATAAATTTTGCAGTTCCCCAAATTTCATCAAAGTGAGTTGCGTCATCAGTTGTAAATGCCTGCTTATAATTGTACGTCCCTTTTTTATGATGATCAATTTTATATGCATTATTAATTTGATTATTATTTCTATACATTTGAAAATGTCCACGAGTATTTATTTTGTCATATTTTTTTAGTATATCCTCAGATAAAAATTTTTTTAAATCTCCAAATATAGTATCAATATCCACAAATCCCCACCAATCATATCCCGAGATGTCTTCCTCAAATATTTCACCGTAAGCCGGTTTGTAGTCATTCAACTTATACGGATTATTAATTTTTATAGGAAATGTATAATGTGATCTTATTTTCGCTTGAATATCTTTAAAGTTGACTATTTTTATTTTAACATTCGGTATGGTTGTAGATATATTTTGATCAGTATATATTAGAAAATCTATCTCATTATTATATTCCGCTGATTTTAACCATAAATCAAAATAATTTGGTAATTCTCCAAAATATATAGCTATCAATACTATTTTTGTGTTTTTAATCATTGCGAATCCTTTCAATTTATAGACAACATCGCATAATTTAAATTTTAGAATATAAACTATACATAATTTCATTTACATTCTTAATACTATATTTTTTTGATACTTCAATATTGTTTTTAACAATTTTTTCGTATTCTTTATCATTGATGCCTAGTAAATTTTCTATAGCTTTCACAAACTGGGAAATATCAGTAGGATCATCCACTACACACCCGCTGATACCATTTTCTGTGTAATCTTTGATCCCCCCTAAGTAAGTACTTACTAATGGAAGACCAGTAGCCATAGCTTCTAATCCCGCTAGTCCTAATCCTTCTCGTTTAGATGGAAAAAGAGAAAAATCTGCTATATCTAAATATTGTTTAATATTTTCAGAATAACCTGTAAAAATAATCTTTTCTTCTAATCCATACTCTTTCACTTTTTTTTCTAATAAATCTCTTTGATCTCCAACACCGCATATAATATATGTAATATCAATTTTATCTTTCAATTTATTTACTGCTTCTATTCCCACAATATGATTTTTCCGCTTAGATAATTCACCTACAGAAATCATCACTTTACTATTCTTACTTATCTTTAAATCAGTTTTCAATTCATCGATATTAGTTGATTGTTCTCGTAATTGTTCCCATTTTATTCCAACGCCAGGCACATGTAAAACTTCTTTTATACCAAAAGATTTTCCAATTGAGTAATCTTCATTGTTGATTGTTATTAAAATATCCGTATATTTAGATAAGTAACGTTCTATAGGATAAAATAATATCCAATCTTTTTTCGGCCCGCCCTTAAAGAACTGAAAGCCATGTGCCGTATAAACAATTTTAGTTTCTTTATTATTTTTAAAAACTAATCTAGTTAATACACTTCCCATCGGTGAATGGCAATGCACAAAATTATAGGTAGTTGTACTTGCTAATTTTTCAAGCTGATTATATGCTTTTTTATTTGCTTTTATTGAACCAATTCCTCTTAAAAAGTCAATTTGATGACAAATTATATTTTTTCCTTCAAGCTTCTTTTTTAAGGAATTAGCCATATCATCTGGTATAGTTCCAGCGGAATAAAAGTTAGTTGCAACTTCCACATTATATCCTAATTCTTGTAATATTCTGATATTATCCATATTAAATTGTTCAATCATTGAAGCAACCGACGCAACGATTAAAACTTTTTTCATTTCTTATCCTCCATTAAAATTTTCGTTATCGTATTTTCTAATGTAAGTCCTAATGTATATTCGAAAGAGCACTCGCTAATTTTTTTATCATAAACTTTACTACCATATATTTTATTAAAAACACGAAACTTCCTTGATAATAGAGAAATAAGCGGATTAAAAATAGAGATAAAGTATACTTTCTTTCTTAATAATTTCCTTGTTACTTTGATTACATCGCTTGTAGAAACATATTCTTTATTTTGAGGGAAATAAAGGCCTGATGCATCATTAATAATTATCTGTTTGATAAATTCTGTTAATACATCTACATAAATCATACTTCGTTCATTGTTAATACTTGGGAAAATCAGGGATTTCTCAGCTAACTTCAGTAGCCTTGGAAAATTACCCTTACTATTCGGTCCGTAAACCATCGGAGTTCTGATAACAACCGTTTTAAAGTTATCGTCTGCTAATTTTTGAATTTCTACATCTGCCTGTAGCTTACTATCACCATAAAAATCAATTGGGTTCATTATTGTCTCTCGAGTAATTATATTAGTATTTTGTAGTCCATTTTTTTCACCATATACTATCATACTTGATAAAAAAATAAATTGTTTCACTCCCTCAGATTTAGCTTTTTTAGCCAAATTAATTGCGAGATCTCTATTTACTTTATAATATTGATCCTCCATACTCGGATCCGAAGATACATGTGCAATACCCGCAACATTAAGTACTACATCATATAGACCAAAATTTTTTCCTCTCCATTTATCATCTCGAACGCTCATCATATCAACTGATATATCTTCCGATTCTGATTTATTAATCCAGCTTTTAAATGCCCCTCCAATATAACTATGTGCACCGGTTATCAAAACTCGTTTAGTCATCACTCTTACCTTCCTTTACACCATCACTCTTTAAAACTGATGTAATTGTTCCAAAAAAAATTTTTAAATCTTCTGAAAAAGATAAAAGTTGCACGTAATCACCATCAATTTTTGATTTCTCAGCAATAGATAATTCATCTCTCCCACTAATTTGTGCTAATCCAGTTAACCCTGGGTAAACGTTATTAGCGCCGTACTTTTCACGTTCGTTAATTAAATCTTCTTGACTCCAAAGTGCTGGTCGAGGACCAACGATACTCATCTTACCTGTTAAAATATTAATAATTTGTGGTAATTCGTCAAGACTCGTTTTTCGTAAAATTTTACCCGAGCGAGTAATGAAAGCATCCGGATCTTTCAATAAGTGAGTAGGTACATCAGGTGTATCAGTTCTCATCGTCCTAAATTTTAAAATACCAAAGTAGGTTTTATTAATACTTACCCGCTTTTGTACAAAGAAAATAGGGCCTTTCGAATCGACTTTAACAATAATTGCGATAATTAAAAAAATAGGCGATAAAAGTACAAGGCCTACTAAAGAAATAACAAAATCAATTGTTCTTTTAAAATATTTTTTATACATTAACGCATACCTTCCGAATCAATTGAGGGTTCACCATTATGAGTATGTGCATATCTAATAACTTCTTTTTTCAAAGCAGTACCAGTTAACGGCTCTACACTCTTAACAAAACTCATAATTTCATCAATCTTGTATGGTGTTACTTTACCCAAGAAAATTTTTTCAAATACTTGCTCTTGCTGTTTTTCACTACTTACTAATAATTCTTCATACAGTTTCTCTCCAGGTCTCATACCTGACTCAACAATATCAATATCGTTTTCAGTATATCCACTTAATTTAATCATTTTTCGTGCTAAATCAACAATTTTAACCGGTTTACCCATATCTAAGATAAATAGTTCTCCACCTTTAGATAGCGTCCCCGCTTGAATCACTAAACGGCTAGCTTCAGGAATTGTCATAAAGAATCTTGTCATTCTAAGATCAGTAACAGTAACTGGTCCACCTTTAGCTATCTGTTTCTTAAACAGTGGTACAACACTACCACGGCTACCAAGAACATTACCAAAACGAACAACGGCGAATTTTGTATGACCTGGTTCATTCAAACTAGTTACAATCATTTCAGCGAGACGTTTCGTTGCCCCCATAATATTAGGCGGATTTACTGCTTTATCAGTTGAAATCATTACAAATGATTTCACATTTGCAGACTTAGCAGCTTCAGCAACATTTTTCGTACCATAAACATTATTTTTAATGGCTTCAGTTGGGTTAGCTTCCATTAATGGTACATGTTTGTGTGCTGCAGCATGATAGACTATTTCTGGTTTATATTGTGCCATTAAGTCAAAAATATGTGCCCGGTCTTGAACATCCGCAATAATCGGCACAATTTCAATTTTCCCAGCATAAAGATTTTTTAATTCTTGATGAATCAAATAAATTGAATTTTCTCCATGTCCTAGTAAAATTAGTCGTTTAGGACCAAATTTGCTAACCTGTCGACAAATTTCTGAACCAATAGAGCCACCCGCTCCTGTAACTAAAATTGTTTTACCATATATTTTGCTTTCAATCTTAGCCATATCAAGTTTAATCTCTTGTCGACCCAGTAAATCAACAACGTCAATCTCATGCATTTTTCTAGAATCACTATTGTCTTCTAACATATCTTCAAAACTTGACATGCGATTAATTTTAACTTTTAGAGGATTTAAAATATCTAACAAGTCCTCGTAATTATGGGGACTTAATGAAGGAATAGCAATTGAGACCTGTTCAACATCGTATTCTTCGACAATCATTGGAATTTCTTGGAAAGTTCCCAAAACTTTCTTACCCATCATCCACATTTTTTGTTTTTGAATATCATTATCGACGTATCCAATAACATTCAAGTCGGCATTATCTCTTTGTATTCTTTCCATTAAAGCTTCTGCGCCATCCCCTGCACCGACTATTAATGTTGTAATTAATGTTTCTGATTCTTCATTATTAAAGATATTTTCAACAAGATAGCGCCATGCAAATCGGCTGCCACCAATAAAAAGGAGGGCCAGTAAATAAGTTAATATTCCAAAACGAATACTATAATTTGAACTTATGAAAAAATAACTAATATTACTAATAACTGCTGTAATTGTTATTGCAATAAAAATTGCAATTATTTCTTTAAAGCTAGCATACCTATTAATTTTAGAAAAGAGGTTTAATGAGTATCCAATTATTAGGTATAAAATCAAACATATACACCCAAATTCCAATAAATCAGAGTTACTAAAACTAATATACGGCCCTAAAAATAACCTCGATAATGAAATTGAAACTACCCAAATCAAACTATCCAATCCAGTTAAAACAACCTGTTTACTTTTCCTAGTCACCTATAATCCCTGCTTCCTTAAATTATCCTACGTCTACTTAATTATTATTTATAATAGCCATAATACCCACCATAATAACCTGACTCATCACTACCTGAAACATCATTCAAAATCGTCCCAATGATTCTTGCATGAACGGTATCTAATAATTCTTTTGCTTTCAAAACGGCACCTTTATTTGCCACACCTTGTCTCACAACTAAAATTGTACCATCAACTTTTGTTGCAACAATTTGTGCATCTGTTACAGAAATTAATGGTGGTGTATCGATGATAACCATATCCATTTGTTCAGCGACAGCTGTAATTAAAGAATCCATCCGTTTTGTATTCAATAATTCTGAAGGGTTCGGTGGAGTAGGACCTGCAGGCATAACATATAAATTTTCAATTGGTGTTTCTTCAACTGCTTTTGCAACATCAATACTTTTTTCAGTCAAACAATTTGTAAGCCCGGTTTCATTACTCAAACCAAAAGTTTGATGCGCAGTTGGTCTACGCATATCGGCATCAATTAACAATACTTTCAGTCCTTGATTAGCATATGTTACAGCAAGATTAGTTATAACTGTTGACTTGCCTTCTGATGGACCTGATGATGTCGCCATAATAACTTTCATTTCTTTATCAACACTTGAAAATTGGATATTCGTACGTACAGTCCTAAATTGTTCTGCAATCGTTGATGTTGGTTGAGTAACAGTAATTAATCCAACACCGTTATCAATACTATCAGTTGATAACTTTTTATCTTTTTTTAATAAACTCATCATTCAATAACCCCTTATCTATTTTAATTAGTATGCTTTCTTTTTCTTGGTGTTGATTGTCCAAAAAGTCCTTGACTCTTATTAGTTTCGTCAATATGGTTAATCATACCTAAGTTTGAAAGACCAAGATCTGTCAAAAAATCAGCGTTTTTAACTGTTTTATCAAAAAGTTCTATTGCGAATGCAATCCCAATTCCGATAAGCCCCCCTAGTAACAGACCTATTAATACATTCATCTTTTTATTAGGTGATACTGCATTAGGTTTTGCAACTGCATCAGCAACAATTGTTACATTATTAACTTTCATCACTTTTTTTATTTTATTTTTAAACGTATCAGCAACAGAGTTTGCAATATCAGCCGCGCGATATGCATTAGTATCTTTAACAGTTACACTAAAAACCTGTGAATTTTCTTGATTTGATATACTTATCTGATTTTTTAAATCATCACTCGTACCAACGAAATTATCTTTTTTAGCAATTTCTTTTCTCACAGGATCTAGTACAATTTTATTTTGAATAATGTCTTTATACGTATTAATCATTTGGACATCTGCTTGCTGTGTATTGTAAGCAGCCCCTACATTATTGGCAGTTTCTGTTCTATTAACTAATATTTGAACAGTCGAGTTATATTTTGGCGTCATAAAGAACATGGTTACAAAAAATGCTAATAGTGCCCCCGCAATTATTAACCCAATAATTAATTTAAGATGTTTCTTTAAAATGCTAAAAACTTGTTCAAGATTGATTGTCTCTTCCATTGATATAATTCTCCTAGTCTAAGTCTAATTGTTTTCTGATCATGTTGGATACTTTCGTTACTTGTGCTGATGGAACAACTTCATACGACACACCATTTATCATTTGTGATTGTCCTTGAAGTTGAACATCTTTAATTGTGCCTATAGCACTACGATACTGAGTCACTATTTTTTTCATATCAGAAAATTTCAAATTTGTTTTCATATTGCTCTCAAGTACACTCAAAATTGCTTGATAATTTGTGACACCATCAATAGAAGCTATTTTTTTACCTAATTCAGTCACAACCGAGCGTTGTCTTTTTTGACGCCCGTAATCACCATTAGGATCAGAATGTCTCATTCTAGAAAAGTCTAAAACATTACTTTCAGTTAACTCAATATCACCTTTTACGTATTGATGCCTTCCCGCTGAAAAAGCAAATGGATTATTGACCGTAATTGGACCAACGGCACCCGTTAATTCTTCCAGGCCCTTCATATTCATCTGAACATAGTAATCAATTGGAATATTTAAATAGTTTTGAATAGTATCCATCGCTAAGGAAACATCCCCATAAGCATATGCAGCATTTAATTTATTATCTGTCCCGTGACCTGTAATCGGAATCTTCGTATCACGAGGTAAACTCGTTAATGTCGTCAAGTTTGTTTTAGGATTAATTGTCGCAACCATCATTGTATCCGATCGACCTTGATCTGTTCTCCCATCTTCGCCCGTATCAACACCCAAAATTAAAACTGAGAAAGGCGCCTCTTTATCAAGAGAGACACTCCCGGTTGTTCGTTTACTTTTAACATTTACTTTTTGATATGTATTATCTACAACGTCTTTTGCATCTAGATAAACCTTCGCCATCAACACACCACCAATAACCAATAGTGCGGCAACGACGATTCCGACACCAATCCCCCATTTTTTCAGTGTACTCATTTTTTTCTTTTTATGATGATGCTTCTTGTGGCTACCTTGGTGTTTAATATTATCTTCACTCATAATTAATTACCCCTAAATTTTTTAGATGTATACAATGACACAATAATTTATTATACATGTTACCAGACTTAAATGAAACTTAAAATCGTTTGTCTAATCATTGTTTAATCTTATTGTCAACTGATATGATATTCTAAACATTTTGACCACGCTTTCAAAGTTGTAGTGCTCTACACTTTTAATTATACGTTATATTTAAAAGTATTATATTTCATTTTTAATACAGAAAAAGAACATCATTAATTATGTTCTCTTTTTGAAGTCCCTATTACTTGTTAAAACTATATCATAACTTAATTTCTTTTTTATAATCAGTGATTTTTATAAAAACAGCACTAACGCAACTAATTATCCAAGTGGCTAGAACGATGATTAAACTAATTCTTGTTATTATTTTCGTATGATAACCAATGACTAACCTATTTGTACCTATTTTAGTTGCTTTAACGGTTGGACTACCCATAGTTGACAAGGTCATTTTTTTAGGATCAAGGCTATTACCATTTAATTGAACAGTTGAATTATTATAGACTATCGCGGGTAAAGAAATCTCATTTCCTTTTTTTGTTGCGTTCCAACTCAGACTTAACTTTCCTTCACTATTAATCGTTTTACTTACTTCATCTTTATTTTTTTTCATGTCTAATCGATAATCATGATAAGGACGTTCACTTAATACTCGATTATTAGGTAAATAGTCTGGCGATGCCTTGGTAATCAACTTTAAACCATCATCTAGATTTGAACTCATAAATGCTTTGGTAATCTGTTCGTTACTCGTATTATCTGCGATATCAACATTATTGGGAGAAACTATCGACTGATTAGTATGCCATGCTTCATTACTTTTTTGAATTTCTAAATACGATTGTACTCCGACAACAAGACCTCCAACAATTAAGAATAGATCAATATACTTCCGATAATTTTTAAATGAACTACTTGATAGTGTTGCACTAAAACCCGCTAATAATAAAACTACAGCGAACCCTTCAAAGCGACGTGGGTATTGCAAGAAACTTTGTATTGATGGGATAACCTGGGCTAAATCCGTCCAAGGAACTAATTTTGACGTTAAGACTAAGAAAACTAAACCTAAACTAGTTACTACTTTATTAGTAACCGTAAATTTTGCTTGTTTTATAAACAATAAACTAATTTGTACTACAAATATGAAGCTCATAACCAAACCAATTTTAGTAAGCGTTGGCCCCCCCATCGATAAATTCATAGTTGAATTGGACATCATCACATTAACGTGCGGTGCGTATAATTTATTGTTTGCGAAAACATCTAACATGGCACCCCAAACATTAAATGTCAGAACTAACGATAATAACCCCGCCCAAAAACAGGTTAATAATAGTTTCGATTTTTGATTCGTTTGAATAAAACCAACTATAAAAAAAACGAATAGGACACCAATCGACATCAAGGCACTTAAAACATGTACCTGTATCATTACCGACATGGTTAACGCTAAGGGTAGAATTCGCAATCCTTCTGCGTTATTTTTGATCATTTTAACACCCATTAAAACAACTAGTGGCACTAGCATGATACCCCAAGCCATAAAATTTTGCTCAGTTGACCATCGCGCAATCCACAAGCTACCCATAAAAAGAACAGCCATTAATAGTGAGATATCTTTGGTCGAAGTTATTTCTTTAGCTAGTAAATACATTGAGTAACCACTAATAAAGAAAATTAAAAAAGAAGAAATAACCTGAAAATTAAACCAACTATGTACGAGTAGTAGCAACCCACCTAGCAGATAAGCAAATCCAGGCCCATACACAGCATTGATAATCCGACCACTTTGTTGAAACCCGTAATTTGTTTGGAAATAGTTAAAATTGCCTGTTTTAAATTGCATATAGATATCGTAAATACGATTAAAATGAAATAAAGAATCAGAACCTAAAACTAAACTATGTGCGAGTATCTGAGGTAAGACTAAAAACAAGCTCACACTAAACATAACAATAAATACACCGACATGATTTTTTAAATTAATCGACTTATTTTTCAATTAACTTACCTCCCCTAACGATTTATAATATTTTATTTTTTCTTACTAAATCGACTTTTATATTGCTTAAATAAGCTATTTAGCTGAATAGATTGTGCTTCAACTTCACCATGTCGAACAATAGCAATCGATGCATTAAGAACAGCACCTAGCATGATTATCCATGCCCCAAAATCCAGCCAGAATAACATAATCATTACTGTTCCGATTGCACCATAACTACTAAAAGCGCCACCGAAATACTGCACGTATATCGAAAATACTTGGGTCAATAAAATCCACCCAATGGTTGTCAAAATTGCCCCTGGTAAAACTGCCCTGAACCTAAGTCTTGCACTAGGTAATATCCGATAAAGTAATAAAATAATAATAAAAATACCGATTAAGGCGACAGGCCATTTAACCGTGGTAATCACAGTTAAAAATTCTCCCGGCAAATGTAAAATGGGTGTCAACACCTCAACTACTATTTGACTGAACCCAAAGAACAAAATAATAGCACCTAAGGAGATAACTAACCCAATCGTTAACACAAACGATACAATTCGCCCAACAATTGGATTTTGCTTCGTTTCAACACTATAGGCATGGTTGAAACTTTTCTTCAATGCATTAATCCCCTTACTTGTCGTCCATAACGTTACGACAGCACCAATTGACAATAATCCACCATTTCCATTTTTCAGAAACGATTCAATAAACGGTGCTAAAATGCTATATATCGCGGATGGCATCACAACTTTTACATATTCTAAAATAACGGACACCTTTAAATGAAGCATTGGTATTAAATTACCAATAAAAATAATTGCTGGAAAAATCGATAATAACGTATAGTACGCAATAATAACCGAAGAATTACTAACATCGGCATTAATAAATTGTGTTTTAAATATTTTAATAAACTGAACGAACTTACTTTTCATACGATTCCTCCGCGAAATACATCTATATAAGAATAAATTGTATCACATTTAGACAAAAAAATAGATTGAGCATTTAAAATCAGCCCAATCTTCTAATTTTATTATAATTTTTTAGATAACTCTTTAATGTATTCTCTAAGTTCATCCTTAACTTCTGGATGTTTCAAACCAAAATCAATACTTGTTTTTAAATAACCGAATTTATTTCCAACATCATAACGATCACCTTTAAATTCATGCGCGAATACACGTTGCACTTTATTTAAACGATCAATAGCATCAGTCAATTGGACTTCATTACCTTCACCAGGTTCTTGTGTTTCTAACATCCCGAAGATTTCTGGTGTTAACAAGTAACGACCAATAATAGCTAAATCACTTGGTGCTTCATCAACAGCTGGTTTTTCAACAAATTTTTCAACATCATATAGCCCTTTTGACACTTCACTTTGTGGTGCAATAACCCCATATTTTGATACTTCTTTATGTGGGACTTCCATTACAGCCAATGTTGAAGCATGTGTTTCTTCATAGCGATCCATCAATTGTTTTGTTAATGGTACCTTATCTTGCATGATATCATCACCCAACATAACAACAAAGGGTTCATCACCAACAAAGTCTTTAGCCATTAAAACAGCATCCCCTAAACCTCTAGGATGTGACTGGCGAATAAAGAACAAATTAATATCAGTTGTTTGCTCAACCATTTTTAATTGTTCTAATTTACCTTTAGCTTTAAGATTAGCTTCCAATTCAGGTACTGAATCAAAATGATCTTCAATTGGGCGTTTCCCTTTACCCGTAACAATTAAAATATCTTCAATCCCTGCTGCTTTAGCTTCTTCAACAATGTACTGTATCGTTGGTTTATCCACGATAGGTAACATTTCTTTAGCCATTGCTTTTGTTGCTGGTAAAAATCTAGTTCCCAAACCTGCTGCAGGTATAATTGCTTTTCTAACTTTCATAATTAACTTCTCCTTTTTTTCTTTATACGATATACAAAATCCCATTAATTTATCTCAAACTCTACGAATATTACAATTCTATCATGAATCCGCTACATTATACAAAAAAACTGCTAAACAATTAAGTTAGCAGTTCATTGTAGCTATCTATTTTATAAATATTTCGCATCAAATTCTGGATCTTGAGAGGTTAAAATCTTAGGACCATCTTTTGTGATAACAATAACATGTTCATATTGACACGACAAACTACCGTCAGCAGTTCTTGTTGTCCAACCGTTAGGATCATCACTTTCTGATTCCCAACCGCCAATATTAATCATGGGTTCAATAGTAATTGTCATCCCTTCTTTAAGACGTAATCCTTTACCAGCTTGACCATAATGAGGTACGGAAGGACTTTCATGCATGGTAGGTCCAATGCCATGTCCAACGTATTCGCGAACATCACCATAGCCCATTTGGTCTTCAGTATAAGTTTGGATAGCATGACCAATATCACCAATACGGTTACCAATAACGGCTTGATCAATTCCTAAGTAAAGGGCTTTATGCGTTACTGCCATTAATTTATCAATTTCTGGTGTAGATTCACCAACAACATAACTCCAACAAGAATCGCTCATTGCGCCATGTAAACTAACAACTGTATCTACTTTAACTAAATCATTATCTTTTAAAATTAACCCTTTACGTGGGAAAGCATGACAAATTTCATCATTAATGCTGACACAAGTCGCATATTTATAGCCTTCAAAGCCAATTTGTTCAGCAACACCACCATGGCTTTCAATATACTTACGTGAGAAAGTTTCAATTTCCCAACTAGAAATACCTGGTTTTATAATATCTCGTAATCCCTTATGCATCCCTGCAATAATAGCACCTGAAGCACGCATTTCTTCAATTTCGCGTTCTGATTTTAATGTGATCATTTAATTTGTTTCCTCCTATAATAAATAATTCTTCTCAACTATTATACCGCAATTGTATAGAATTTGTTACGAGATACTCAATTCCTTTCACAATCGTTTTTTTATCTGATATACTTTAACTACTATTTTAATATGGAAGAAGGAATTTAGTTTGGTTTCAGCTAAAGTTATTTTTGCAACAATTACAGGTAATAATGAAGACATCGCTGACATTATTACCGAAGCATTTGAAAATTTAGGTGCAACAGTTGAGATGGAAGAAATCTCACAATCAGATGCATCTGATTTAACTAACTTCGATATCAGCGTTGTCGTTCCTTATACTTATGACGAAGGCTCACTTCCTGATGAAGGCATGGACTTTTATGAAGACTTACAGGAGCTTGATTTAACCGGTAAATTATTCGGTGTTGCCGGTTCTGGCGATACATTTTATGGTGAGTTTTTTGGAACTGCTGTTGATAAGTTTGGTTCAGCTTTCGAAGAAGCAGGCGCAACAAAGGGTTCAGCTAATCTAAAAATCGATTTAGCACCTGAAGAAGAAGATATCACTAAATTAGAAGCTTTTGCTAAAGAGCTATTTGATAAAGTAACTAGCAGTGAAAACTAGTCATGAATAAAATAAATGAATTATTTCATAAACATTATGCCCTAATTTCGTATTTAATTTTTGGTGGTCTAACAACCCTAATTAACATCGTTACTTTTGTTGTTTTCCAATCATACCTTAGTGTAAATTATCAATTTGCAAACGTAATTGCATGGTTTGTTTCGGTTGTTTTTGCATTCGTCACTAATAAGCTTTGGGTATTTGGCTCAAAGAACACTCATGTTTCAGGTTTAATACGTGAAGTTTTATCTTTCTTTGGCTTTAGACTTCTATCATTAGTCATTGATCAATTAATTATGACAATTGGTGTTTCTGTTTTACACTTAGATGCATCACTCGTTAAGTTATTTGATCAAATTTTCATCGTTTTAATTAATTATATTTTTAGTAAGTTATTTATTTTCAAAAAATCATAAAATAAAATTCAGTAAATTCATCCTAGGGGGCACTTTATTTATGACAACCAAAGTTCTTTCAATCGTTGTGCCATGTTACAACGAACAAGAATCTATTCCGCTTTTTTTTGATGCGGTTGAAAAGGAGTCTATCAATTTACCAGATATCCGATTAGAATATTGGTTTATTAATGATGGTTCATCTGATAACAGCCTCAAAGAAATGCGCCAATTACAAAAAGATCATCCAGCAACAGTCCATTATGCTTCATTTTCACGAAATTTTGGAAAAGAAGCTGCTTTATATTGTGGCTTACAAAAAGCGACTGGCGATTACGTAACTGTTATGGACGTTGATTTACAAGATCCAACCAGCTTTTTGCCTAAGATGTTAGCTATTTTAGAAGATCCAGAAAATGACTACGACTGTGTGGGGACACGTCGGACAACTCGTCAAGGTGAACCTGTGATTCGCTCTGCATTCGCTACTCTTTTCTACAAATTAATAAATCGCATCTCAGATACTGAGATTGTTAATGGTGCCCGCGATTATCGCTTAATGACCCGTCAAATGGTTGATGCTGTCTTATCAATGTCAGAATACAATCGTTTTTCAAAAGGTATCTTCAGTTGGGTTGGTTTTAATACGGAATACTTAGAATACACAAATCAAGAACGTGTTGCTGGTAAAACAAGTTGGAATTTCTGGGGCTTATTCAAATATTCATTAGACGGTATCATAGCCTTTTCAGAAGTACCTCTTTCAATTGCAACATTTGTTGGTTTCCTATCATTTGTTGGCTCTCTTTTTGCAATTATCTTTATTATTATTAGAGCGTTACTCTATGGTGATCCAACAGCTGGCTGGCCATCAACGATTTCAGTTATCTTAATGATGGGTGGCATTCAATTGTTTTGTATTGGGATTCTTGGTAAATACTTAGGTAAAATTTTCTTAGAAGTCAAAAACAGACCCGTCTATATTATTAAAGAATCAGACGTCTTCAGTTCAAAAAAGGATTAATTATAGGGGGATTCCAGCTATGCAGAAGTTTCGTTTCGATCTAAAAAAATCAAAAATGACCTATCTTTATTACATTATCATTTTTGCAATTTTAGCTGTTCTTATTTTTGGAACTTACAAACTAGCTGGATACTCTTTAATTCAAAGTCATGATCCTGCTGAACAGCATCTACCTGTATTAGAAAATTATCGTCAACTACTTGGTGAATTCATCAACCATCCCTTTCAACCACTCCAAATGTGGTCTTGGAAATTAGGGCTTGGCGCAGATCAATTTCAAACATTTGCTTATTACGTTATTGGAGACGTATTCGCCTATATTACGCTATTATTTCCCTCAAGTGCCGTTGTGACTATTTACCAGCTCACACTCATTTTGAGGTTATTTTGCGTGGGGCTATCATTTATCTTCTTTGCGAGACACTTTAAATTAACGAATAGCGCGATCTTAGGTGGGGCAATCATTTATACCTTCACTTCTTTTTCACTTTATTCATCCCTAATGCAACCTTTTTTCCTAACACCATTCATTCTTTTTCCACTTATAATTGTCGGAATAGAAAAAATTTTACAAGGGTTTAAACCACATTTCTTCATTTTTGCTTTTTCATGGATGTTTATCAGTAACTTTTACTTCGCCATAGTCTTAGGCATCGGTGCTTTTGTATATTTAGTACTACGTTTCATTTATTATTATCGAAAAAATCTCAGTTTCTTTAAAACAGCGGGCACTTTTTTAATCAGTACAGTCATCAGTTTACTGATTTCTGCCTTTATCATGCTACCGTCAATTCTTGCGGTCTTTAGTTCAACTCGGTCAGGTGGTCTATTCGCAAATGGTTTGACCTCTTTCCCCGCTTATTACTACATTAATTTACCTGCTCAATTACTTGCTGGCGGAGTATCTTCTTTCTGGGTTAAATTTGGCTTTAGTAGTTTAGCTGTTCTAGCATTATTCCATCTGTTTTACCATTGGAAACACTACCCACTAATGACAACGAGTCTTTCAATTGGGTTGATTATGTTACTATTCCCAATGTTTGGTGCGATGTTTAATGGTTTTCAAGCCCCTTCTAATCGTTGGATTCTATTATTATTTGTTCCCATTTCACTTGGAAGTGCCTTCTTCATTGATTCTCTCAAAAAAATAACGTTGCCTGAAATTAAATACCTCAGTATTTGTCTTGGTATCTATTTACTTTTAGTATCATTACCCTTTTATATTAATGGGACGACAGAAATTTTCATTCCTGTTATCTTTTTAATTTCTTTTTTTGTCGCAATCTTACTTTACCGTCAAAATAAAAATTCTGGTCGAATCATATTCGGTCTTATCCTAGTGAACTTGATCTTTACTGGGGTTTCTTTTGCATCACCTTTCACTAACTTTTATAGTAAGACTTTAATGCCCTCTGGTAGTTACCAGAAACTATCATCTAATCTATTTGATGGATTAGATAATTCTCTTCCTAAATCTAACTCATTTCGTGTTTCAACGATTAGCCAAAATTATAACTTTGGTTCTAACTACATGTTACGAAATAATTTAAATAATGATTTAAATTTAATTAACTCATACTACTCGATTCAAAATGGCGCAGTCGGAGTATTTTCAAACAGGTTACAAAATGCTCAATATAACAATAATATTCCGATTGAAAATTTTGATGATCGAACAATCGCTAATAACTTTTTTGGCGTTAAGTATCTCTTTACTCATTCAAATGAGCCAAATGAGTCAAAGATCCCCTATGGTTATACATTACTCAAAACTAAATCTGAAAATAAAAATAAACCTGAGAAAACCAATCTTTATGAAACTAAGAATAATTTTCCATTAATTTATTGGCAATCTGATGTCACTTCAAATCAAAAAACTGCTAAATTATCCGCTTCTGATCAAGAACGTCAATTAGCTAAAGCCGTTAGTATCGCGGATACATCCGGATTTAACCAGAAACAATCAACATTTGATACTGAAAACGTTGCCTATACAATTGTAAAAACAGTGAACGCCGGAGAACCTAACGAAACAAAAACACGTATTACCAATAATCACTATCGTAATAATCCTGTTTCAGATAGCTATCAGATTGACATTAAGAACGCAAAAAAATATCAAAATTCTGAATTGCATCTTTCATTAACTAACATTAAGCACCAATCACTGTCCTCTAAAGAACAAGTGAATATGGCTATTTTTAATAATACTACGAAACCAGATAACCAGTTATTAGATACGAATGGTCCCCGGTCAGCACAGAAATCGCTTAGGAAGCAACTGACGACAGGTTCTTCCAATACAGGCTATTCGATCGGGGTTAAATCTAATTTAACGACTAATACGATTGAGCAATTGGGTATTGAAAATCTTTCTTTCTTTAAAGTTTTATCTGATGCTACCCTAAATATGGGCTATCAAAAACAAATGCCCAAAAGTTTGGATTTACTTTTATCAAATTCAGGGACTTACTCATTCAACCTTAAAATTACTGCCGTTCCGCTTGGTCAAACTTACACAAATGATGTTAAAAAAATCCAGAAAAATAAATTAAATTCATTAAAATTTGCTACAAATAGAGTTAGTGGCAAAATAACAACAAATAAATTAGGTATCCTAACATCATCTATCCCTTACTCTACAGGTTGGACAGCGACTGATAATGGTCATAGCGTGCCCGTTATTAAAACAAATAGCGCTTTTATTGGCTTAAAATTAAAAAAAGGAACTCATCATATCATTTATAGTTATCAAACACCTGGCTTATCAACTGGTTTTCTTTTAAGTGTTTTTGGCCTCATTGTTTGGGGGAGTTATAGTTTAACACCTCTAATTTGGAGACGTTTAAGAAGACTTTAATTAGACATAAATGATATTATTATGACCTCATCTACTAAATAAATCTATTAGGGGTTTACTATCTTGTTAAATAAAGTCAGTTATCTTAAAAATCGTTTAATCGTATTTACAACCATCTTTTTGATTAGTTTATTTTTAGTTCTTCCACAAATAATCAACCACAGTCTAGTCTTAGGTGGTGACTCGCTTTTTCATTTCAATCGTATTTACGATACCTATATCCAATTTAAAACAGGTAACTTTAGTTATTTTCAAACTAACTATGGTTTTTTACAGAGTGGTCGCATTATTAACGCCTTATATGGACCAGGTTTTGCTTATCTGTTAGGTATCTTACTCTTAATTGTTCATAATTGGATTTTATTTCAAATCATAACCTCCTTTTTAATTTTCTTTATTAGTGGTTACTCAATGTATTTTCTATCTAGAGAGCTTCAATCCTCTAAGAAAATTTCATTATTGATTGCTAGTCTATTTATGGGGAGTTTTTACGTTACCCGTTGGTCAATTAACCAGAATTTTATGTCTTGGGGCGTTATGCTAATGCCCTTAATTGTCATCCTCGGGCTTAAAATGATTAAAAATAATGCTAAGGATTTAAAAGTACTACCATTAGCATTATTGATTTCAGCGCTTATTCAAATTCATGTCTTAAGTGCCTTAATGTCGGTTGGCGTCATCTTTATCTTCTTTGTTGTCGGTTTTTACAAGACAAATCAAAAATTACAGCTTTTATCAAAATGTTTCTTAGCGGCCCTTCTAACTATTGTTCTAACCTTTAATGTTTGGGGCGCTATGCTAGAAATTTTCACAAGAAATACGCTGTACTCGCCTTACACTCACTTAGATATGGCTAGTGCTACAATGCGTTTTTCAACAACTAGCTATAGCGCTTCATCTATAGGACTATTTATGAGCGTTATTTTCATTTTACAATTTGTTTTACTATTTTCTAGGTGGTCACAAGTATCACTTTCTAATAAGCTAATGACACTATTAGGAGCCTTATTTCTCCTGTTATCAACAAATCTTGTTCCTTGGACGACAATATCGAATCTAATACCACAGCTTCGAAGTTTTTTACAATTTCCTTACCGCTTTTATGGTTTTGCAACTGTCTTATTACTTGCTGGTTTTGGCAACTCTCTTTCTGAGCTACCTTCATTTAAGCCTAAAAAGTTTGGCGAGTTATTTTTAATCATTAGTAGTCTTTTTATTTTAGGTCAATCATATATTGATATTCAACAGCAAAATAAGCTCTGGAATTCCAATGATCCTCTTATTTATAAAGGGAGCGTTGTCGTTTCAAATCATCTAACGAGTGATCAAATTAGAACTAATTTTACTAGTTCTGATTTATCAAAAGGATTAAAGGTGGTTAAAAAAATAGCCCCAGATTATTTACCAAATAATCAAGAACAAAAGACAACATATAATAAAAAAGAATACAAGAAAGATATTGTTAGGAATCGTCCTAATATCACTAAGACTGTTACAAAAAATGGTGATTTAATCCTTAAATGGCATGCGACAAAAAAAGGTGAATCCATCGCACTTCCTATTGTCGTTTATAATAATTCAGAGCTCTCCTTAAATGGAAGTCAATTACACCGATTATCTCTATCTGCATTAGGTGTCCCTACTGTTAAGGCAACAAAAAAAGGGAGTAATCGTGTAGTGCTTAGATATCAATCGGAAATGATCACTACATGGCGTTTGTTTTTCGTCATTTTAACTTGGATTATTAGTATTTTATCGATGATAACACTCCATTTTATAAATAGAAAACTAGACAAAAATAGTGTTCATAAATGACAAGTCCACTCTAACTGTTGTTGGTAATAGCGTAAAAGCTATTACCAACAACAGTTTTTTCATACCAAAAAGTCCCCAAAAGTCATGAGACTTTTGGGGACTTTTTGGTATGAGATTTTTTAGCTAGTCTTGTTGTAAAATGTCACGGACTTTAGTTGACAATAAATCAATAGCAACTGTATTTGCGCCACCTTCTGGCACAATAATATCCGCATAGCGTTTCGTTGGTTCAATGAATTGATTATACATTGGTTTAACCGTTTTAACGTATTGATCAATAACTGATTGTAATGAGCGACCACGTTCCTTCATATCACGTGTGATACGGCGAATAATACGTAAATCATCATCTGTATCAACAAAAACTTTAATATCCATTAAACTTCTGAGCTTTTCGTCCCCTAGAATTAGAATTCCTTCAACAATGATAACATCTTGAGGTTCTGTTCTGATCGTCTCACTTGAACGAGTAAACTGTGTGTAATCATAAACAGGCATATCAATTGCTTCATTATCCAACAATTGTTCCAAATCACTAATCATCTGTTCGTTGTCAAACGCGAGTGGATGATCATAGTTCACTGCTTTACGTTCTTCCATACTCATTTCAGCTTGATCATTATAATAAGTATCTTGTTGTAAAATCATGATTGATTCGCCAGCTAATTGTGAATAAATAGCATTACTAACCGTCGTCTTACCGCTACCAGTACCACCTGTTACACCAATAATAATGGGACGTTTTGTTCTTTTGCTCATGCTTTAGAAATCCTCCATTTATTCGAAACGTTCAGGTTCTTGCTGACTATCTCCAAATCGATAAGCAACGGCATCTAATATTCGTTTAGCTGCTTGCCCATCTCCATAAGGATTTTTAGCATTTGCCATTCGTTCGTACTCTGTCTTATTAGTTATTAATGATAGCATGGTTTCTTTGACTTTCACAGGGTCAGTTCCAACTAACTTCAATGTACCCGCCTTCACGCCTTCCGGACGTTCTGTGTTATCACGTAAAACAAGAACTGGTTTTCCTAATGATGGCGCCTCTTCTTGAACACCACCTGAATCCGTCATAATAAAGTAACTTTTTGCAGCGATATTATGAAAATCAACCACATCAAGCGGTTCAATTAGATGAACGCGCTGTTCTCCACCTAAGACTTCTTCGGCTAAATCTTTAACAACTGGATTTAAATGAACCGGATAAACGACTTCAACATCTGGCTGATCTTTAACGACAGATTTAATCACTTCGAAAACACGACGCATAGGTGCACCTTGGTTTTCACGACGATGCATCGTGAGTAAAATCATTTTATTCGCAGGATTTACTTCTGATAGAACATCATGGTCATACTCTTTTTGAACTGTTTGTTTTAAAGCATCGATGGCTGTGTTACCTGTTACAAAAATATTTTCTTTTGGATGATTTTCTAATAACAGATTAGTTTCGCTTTGCGAAGTTGGGGCAAAGTACATATCTGCCAGTACATCTGTTAGTTGACGGTTCATTTCTTCTGGAAACGGTGAATACTTATCCCAAGTCCGTAATCCCGCTTCAACGTGTCCAATTGCCACTTGATTATAAAAAGCTGAAATACTAGCGGCGAATGTTGTTGTTGTATCACCATGAACTAAAATAATATCAGGCTGCTCTACTTTAATAACATCATCTAATTTTTGTAAAACATTTCGAGTTGTATCACTTAATGTCTGGTTAGCGTGCATCACATTCAAATCATAATCTGGCGTTATTTTAAATATCTCTAAGACTTGGTCCAACATTTGGCGATGTTGTGCTGTTACGACAGTTACTGTTTCAAACTCCGTCGTACGTTCTTTTAACTCTAAGACAACAGGTGCCATTTTTATTGCTTCTGGACGCGTCCCAAAAACAGTCATCACTTTTACTTTTTTCATAATTGGCCTCCTCAATGATTATATTAGTTACTATTATACCAAAGAAAAGACAAAATTCTGATTTTGTTAACAAAAATTTAATAGCCTAATTATTAATCATTTTCTCATTAATATGTTATCATTATTTCATAAATAAATTTGGAGGTCTTTCTATGTCAAAAATAAATTTTGAAGATCAACTTAAAAAATATGCTGAATTAATCGTCAAAGTCGGTGTTAACGTCTCAAAAGGCCAAACAATCGTCCTACAAATTTCCGTAACCCAACAAAAATTAGCTCATTTAATCGTCAATGAAGCTTATGCTGCTGGCGCAAGTGAAGTTATCGTTAAATGGGCAGATAGTCATGTCTCGAAATCATTCCTTGAATTTGCTCCACTAGACCGTTTAGTCGACGTTCCTGGTTATGCAACCTCAGAAGTTGAAGATTGGGTTGCTAAAAAAGCATCTCGCATCTCAGTCATGTCAGATGATCCTGATGCCTTTGCTGGTATCCCTTCTGAAAAGATTGCCTCACGCCAAAAAGCTATGGGTCAAGCTCTACGTCCATTACGTAAAGCAACTCAAAATAATGACGTTAGTTGGACTGTAGTCGCTGCCGCAGATACTGCTTGGGCTGAACTCGTTTTTCCTGAATTAAAAGGCGAACTTGCTGTTTCACGACTTTGGGAAGAAATTTTTAAAACAACACGTATTGATCATGAAGATCCAATTGAAGCATGGCATCAACATGATTTAACATTGCGCACAAAAGCTGAAGAATTAAATAAAGAACAATTTTCTGCTTTACATTATGTTGCCCCAGGGACAGATATCGTCATCGGTCTCCCTAAAAATCATTTGTGGGAAGGCGCCGGTTCATTTGATGCACAAGGTCATGAATTCATGGCTAACATGCCTACCGAAGAAGTTTTCACCGCACCTGATTCTAGACGTATTGATGGTTACATTTCTTCAACAAAACCATTAAGCTACGCAGGAACTACTTTGAGTGGTATGAAATTTACTTTTGAAGCAGGTAAGGTTGTTAAAGCAACTGCTGAACAAGGTGAAGAAGTTTTACAGCACTTACTAGAGACTGATGATGGCGCAAAATCATTGGGTGAAGTTGCTTTAGTTCCAGACCCTTCTCCAATTTCACAATCAGGAATAACGTTCTTTAATACATTATTCGATGAAAATGCCAGTGACCATTTAGCGCTTGGCTCCGCTTATCCCTTCTCTATTAAGGATGGTACTAAAATGAACGATACTGAATTAGCCGCTGCTGGTTTAAATTTAAGCCAAACGCACGTTGACTTCATGGTCGGCTCATCTGACATGTCAATTGATGGGCTTCGTGAGGATGGCAGTACAGTACCCGTTTTCCGTAATGGGGATTGGGCATAAATGATCACATAAAAAGGTATAAACTAGCATTTCTGTTAGTTTATACCTTTTTCACTACTACTTATTTTATTGATTAGGTTTTTGTAACCCAAATTCAGAAAGTATATCTTAATATAGTATATTAAAATCATATGTTTGTTTATATTAAATGTCATTTTTATAATCCCTATAAGTAAAGGTAATAAAAGCTAAGCTACTAATCACCCACGCTGCAATAACCATCATTAGTCGAGGTTTAGTAATGATTTTTGAATGATAACTAAGCGTTACTCTATTGATACCTTTTTTTGTTGCTTTAATCGTTGGACTACCTATATTTGATAAGGTAATCTTTTTTATATTAAGCTTAGTTCCATTTAGTGTAACTTTTGAATTGTTATAAACAATAATAGGTAAGGACATTGTTTCTCCTATTTTTGTTGCAGTCCATCTAAGCGATAAATCACCCTTATCTGTCACTCTTTTTATAATATTTGACTTATTCATTATAATTTCATTTTTATATTCATTGTAAGGATCCTTGCTTAATTCTTGATTATTAGGTAAATAATCTGGAGTTGATTTTTGTGCTACCTCTAACCCTTTTTTTAAATCACGATTAGTAAAAGCATTTCTTATTTGGACAGTACTTAAAGAATCTGGGGTTGTAACATGTCCTTTAGCTATAATTGACTCATTTGAATTCCAAATTTCATTTTTAGTCTGAATATCACTATACGATTGCCCTAAAATAAAAATACTTCCGACAATTAAAAACAATGAACAATTTTTCTTTGCATTCGGCGAAGGTAACGTAGAAATTGTAGCACTGAACCCCGCTACTAATAGAATCGTAGTAAAACTATCAAATCGATAAGGAAACTGTAAAAAACTTTGTAACTGTGGAATTAATATAGATATCCTAGTCCACGGAAATAAATTTGTAGTTAGAGCAAGAAAAATAGCTCCTATTATAGTAACAATCTTATTAGCTAGAGATAATTCTTTTCTTTTTGAAAACAACCAAACAATTTGTAACACAAAAATGATACTCATAACCAATCCAAACTGTGTACCACTATAGTTACCAGTTGAAAGGTTCATGGTTGAACCAGACATGTTTGAATTGGCAAATGGTGAATATATTTTATTATTTGAGAAAACATCCAACATAGCTCCCCAAACATTAAAGGTCAGAACTAACGCCAGTAAACTGGCTAGAAAACATTTTAATAAAAGTTGTAATTTCTGGTTAGTTTGAATAAAGCCAATGAAAAAGAATACAACTAAAACGCCAATTGACATTAAGGCGCTTAAGACGTGAATTTGGATTAGCACTGAAACTGCTAATGCTAAAGGTAGTACTTTTAAATCCTTAGCATTATTTTTAATCATTTTAAGCCCAAGAATGACAATCAAAGGCATCAACATAACGCCCCATATCATAAAATTCTGATAGATTGACCATCGAGTGATATAGAAACTACCCATAAAAAGACTAGCAGCTAAGACTGAATTTTTTTTAGTCGCTTTCAATTCTCTAGATAGAAAATACATTGAAAATCCACTAATAAAGAAAATTATGAATGACGTGACAATTTCAAATTTAATCCAACTATGCACGATACCTAGTAATCCACCTAAAAGGTAAGTAAACCCTGGTCCATATAAGGCATTAACAATTCGACCACTTTGTTGAAAACCGTAATTAGATTGAAAATAATTAAAGTTACCTGTTTTAAGCTGCATATAATCATCATAGATACGGTTAAAATGGAATAGAGAATCAGCACCAACTACTAAACTATTATTAAGTATCTGCGGAACTGTCAGAAAAAAACTTAATATAAAAATAACGCAAAATACCGTTCCATATTTTTTTAAAGATTCAAACTTATTTATCAAGCTATTTACTCCCAAATAAAATTATTTAATGGTTTAATTATAACAATAGAAAATTGTGCTGTCACTCAAGAAATATAATATTGCTAGAACTAAAAGATCAATATCTATGAAACTACTGACACCTTAGCCATGTTGTAAATGAAAATTATGACTATGAATTTAAAAATCTACAATAGTAATAATTGACTTATTTATTTTTGCCATTTACAATGAAGTAATCAGCCTTTTTGTCTCTGTAGCTCAGCTGGATAGAGCAACCGCCTCCTAAGCGGTAGGTCATCAGTTCGACTCTGATCAGGGACATCTTAAATAAATTTTCCGCCTTATAGGTTACAAGACTTCGGTATACTGCCGAGCTTTTGTAACCTATTTTTTATATATTTAACTTGTAAGTGCTATTTATTTTATCCTTGAAATTGTAGCAGTAGAAGAATTACTATTATATAAATTGTATTAATGAATGCAATTAATATAAATAACAACATACCACATAGACGATAACCAATATTTTTCTGAAAAAAGGGTAGTCTTTCAATATAAGTTCCAATGCCAATCATACCCGTCCCCACTAACCACATGCCAATCGTTAAATTCACAACTATTAACCATGGTTCAATTAAACACAACACGATACTAACAATTCCTACCCATTTCATTTCATTATTTACAGGTTTAAACCTTTTTCTCATCGGAAAGACCTTCTTCCACGTTATATATATTTGTTTAACAATTTTTTTAAGGTCTAAAACACATCATTTTATCCAATCTTTTCTAAACTATCTTTAAGATTTCGATAATTGTACACCTAATATTATTTTTCCACTAAGCAATAAGACTTTCGCAAATAAAAAAATACTGTTTAAGCAAACAATCATTGCTTAAACAGTATTTTAAATCGCATCGAAATTTTATATCTTCAATTTTTCCAGTTTATAATTCGACACCATTTGTTTTAATAACATTTTGATACCAATAGAACGAATCTTTTTTCAATCGATTTAGCGTCCCGTTACCTTCGTTATCTCGATCTACGTAAATGTAACCATAGCGTTTCGCCATTTCGCCTGAGCCTGCGCTAATTAAATCGATACAGCCCCATGATGTGTAACCTAGACAAGAAACCCCGTCTGCAATCGCCTCACCCATTGCTTCAATATTTTCACTTAGATAAGAAATGCGATAATCATCATGAATTTTATTGCCTTCTTCCACAACATCTTTTGCACCTAATCCATTTTCAACAACAAATAATGGTTTCTGATAACGATCATAAATTTGATTCATCGTTGTTCTCAAACCAAGGCCATCTGTTTGCCAGCCCCATTCGCTTGTCTTTAAGTAAGGATTTTTTAAGCTATCAAAGACATTTGCTGCTGTTTTATCAGTCATCTCAGGATCAGCGCTTGCTAATCTTGATGAATAATAGCTAAATGAAATGAAATCAACTGTATTTTCTAATAAATCTTTTTCGTCGGTATCTGCCATTTTAATTTCTATACCCATATCTTTAAATAATCTTGCCGAATAACTTGGGTAGTAGCCACGTGACTGAACATCAATAAAGAAGTATCCTTCCCGATCCTTTGTCATTGCTTCAAATACATCTTTTGGATTAGGTGTATTGGGATAGGTAACCCCAGCCGCTAACATACACCCTATCTTAAAATCAGGATTAATTTCGTGTGCTAATTTTGTCGCAAGCGCAGAGGCAACTAATTGATGATGTGCCGCTTGATATTTGATTTGGTCAGGATTATCAATCCCTTCCAAATCTAATCCACCGCCCAATAACGGAATGTGTAAAATCATATTAATTTCGTTAAATGTTAACCAATACTTAACCTTATCCTTATAACGCATAAATAAGACGCGTGAAAAGTTTAAGTAATTATCAATCATTCGACGGTCAGCCCAACCATTCATTTTTTTCAACATCCCTAACGGCGTATCGAAATGGTTAATTGTTACTAACGGTTCCATCCCTAATTCGTTACAAAGATCGATAACTTTATCATAGAATTCTAGCCCTTTTTCGTTTGGTTCTTTTTCATCACCTTGTGGAAATATCCGTGGCCAACTAATTGACATTCTGAAGGTTTTGAAACCCATTTCTGCCATTAATCGTAAATCTTCTTCATAATGATGATAAAAATCAACAGATTCATGACTAGGATAAAAATCTTCTTTCATCTGCATCGCTTCTTTTACATTAAATAAATAATCCCAGCGACCATGGTGTGCGTCTGGTAATATATCTACTAATGACAGGCCCTTACCATCAACATCATAGGCCCCTTCAAATTGATTAGCGGCCGTTGCGCCACCCCATAAAAAGTTATCTGGAAAATTTGATTTTGTCATCTTATTGACCTCCTGAATTAATTTCTAAATCTAATAAATCAGTACCAACAATTATTTCTGACTGGTCTTTAGCAAGTGGTTTAATTTTTTTATATTTTGGTGTGTTCGTCACGATAATTGGCGTAATAATTTCATATCCTGCCTGTTTAATACCTTCAATATCGAATTTAAGTAATAAATCGCCTTTTTTTACGACGGTATCAATTTCTGTTTGAATTTCAAAATACTTACCTTCTAATTCAACTGTATCCATTCCGATATGCATTAAAATTTCGGCGCCATCGTCTGTCACCATACCAACTGCGTGTCCTGTTGGAAAAACTAATGTTATTTTACCATCAGCAGGTGCGTATAATTGACCAACTTCAGGTAGAATTGCGATACCGTCACCCATAATACCAGAACTAAAGACAGGGTCTTTAACCTCTGATAAAGGTAATACTTCGCCTTTAAGTGGGCTACCAAGGATTTCTCCACTCATTTCTACTTCTACAGGTACTACTGACGTTGTTACTTTTGTTTCAGCAACAGCAACGGGTACTTCTTGATCTTCCTTTGTTAAACCGAACATAAGTGTTAAGACATATGCCAATACGAATGAAACAACGATTGCTATCAGCACAGCGTAGAATGACATATCAATTCCTGTCTTAGGATTCAAGTAACTTGGAATAGAGAAAATGCCTAATCCACCAACCATGTATCCTTTTGTCCCAAATACACCAAGAACCATGCCACCAATAGCGGCTGAAATACATGTAATAATAAATGGTTTTTTACGAGGTAACGTAATTCCGTAAATAGCGGGTTCCGTAACACCAAAGATTCCTGAAATAAATGAAGAATAGCCAAGACCTTTTAGTTTTTTATTTTTTGTTTTAATTGTAATTGCCAATACTGACCCAATTTGAGCGAACGTTGTCCCTAGCATAAGTGCTAAAATTGGATCTGAGCCTGTTGTTGAAATGTTAAGTAAGGCAAGTGGAACAAGTCCCCAATGTAACCCGAAGATAACAAGTACTTGCCATAAGCCACCAAGAACTGCGCCAGCGGCAATTGGACTAAATGTGTATACAGCTGTAAATCCGGTTGCCACAATATCACTAGCCCAAGTTGTTATGGGACCTATAAAGATAAATGTAATAGGCACAACAACAAGTGCTGTTAACATTGGCACTAAGAATGTTCGTACAACTTCTGGTATCACTTTTTTGAAGAATGGTTCCACTTTTGATGCAAACCAAATTGATACAATAATAGGTACAACTGATGATGCGTAACTCATCATGATTACTGGAATCCCCAAGAATGTCATATAGATTGGTGATTCAAAAATTGTTCCTGCAAATAAAGTGTACAGCACTTTTCCACCTGAAGCGGCTAGTGTTGCTGGCAATTGTGCCACAATAGTTGGGTAAACTAAGGATGCACCAATAACCATTGCCAACAATGGATTAACGTGGAATTTTTTACTAGCACTGTAAGCTAAGATAATCGGGAAGAAATAAAAGAAAGAATCTCCTAATGCATTTAAAATAATATACGTTCCAGATGTCGGTGCCACCCAGCTAAATGCGACTAGTAATGAAACTATTCCTTTGATCATCCCTGTTGCAGCTAAAACACCTAGAGCTGGTGCAAAGATACCTGAAATCATATCAATAAAGGCATCAAGCGGTTTCATTTTTTCGCCATCATTATCTGGCACAATGCCATCACCATCAAGTCCGCTACCTTTAACTAATGCATCATAAACTTCCGGAACTTGATTTCCAACAACCACTTGGTACTGGCCGCCACTTTTAACAACGGTCACTACGCCGTCCATATTTTTCAACATATCGGTATTGGCCTTAGATTCATCTTTTAATTTAAATCTTAGTCGGGTTGTACAATGGACTACGCTATTAACGTTAGCTTCGCCACCTACATTTTTTAAAATATCTTTAGCTAATTTTTCGTAACTCATCACAATCACTCCTTTATATTTTTTATAAATTAAAACCCAGTTATCCATTTCAACTCAAAAAATACGAGTTTGCATGGATAACTGGGTTTATGCTTGCTTATAAATGGCAATAACACACCTAATTATCAATTTATTTAATTTTCTGTTTGCCGATGGGTTACTCGCCAGATATGTAAAACTAGATAAACTTGTTCGTCTGCTTGTAAATCCCAATCGGCCCGTTCTCGAATATACTGCACGATTTTTTCCACTGTTTCGTACACTTGTGGATACCGACTAATCATCATGGCGAGCAACTCAGGGTCAAGTTCTGCACGATCAATCTCAGTATTATGAAAATGCCTAATGAATAAATAGCGTAAATGTGAGACAAATCGACTATAATTAAATGATTTTTCGTCGAGAATAATACCAGTATCTAATTGAATAATATTAACAATTCCCGAAATGAGTTCTGTCAGCTTCATCGATTCTTGAACAGCATGTCCGCCTTCTTTGACGTTAATCAAATGATAGGTTAATAAAATCAATTCATTATTTTGAACCGTAATGTCAAATTTTGATTCGATTTCTTTAATACCAACCTTTGCAGCTTGGAATTCACTTGGAAATAATTTTTTCATTTCCCAATGAACAGATCGGTCATTTAAAAACATTTCTTCACGATTTTTTTGTAATGAATATTGAAAATGGTCCACTAAAATCAAAAATTGAACATCATCAAATGTCACATCAATTAATGGCTCTACTACTCCAACAAAAGTTGTCGTAACTTCCAAAGTTTCTGCATCAAATCCTGAAATTAATTTCATTGTATCTGAATCTTCTTCAGCTTTAAACCGTCGGTCAATCTGGTCCTTATCGATATTATCTCCAGCATGATAACCGAATCCAATACCGTTACCAATGACCACCCACTCAACATTGTCGGATGATTCAACTAAAGCTGCATTATTATTAAAATTTTTTACGAACTTCACATCAAACCGACCCCTTCCCATAAAAAATGACCTACAAATACAGATATTTTCATATCTACATCAATAGGTCATGCCTGATCGAATCAGTAACACTCATTTCATATTTATTGTATCATTTATTGTAAGCGTTATCAATAGCTATTTAAATTACTTTATAACTTACTACCATTTTCTTTAATGACCTTTTGATACCAATAGAATGAATCTTTCTTATATCGTTTTAATTCTTTCGCACTTTCTTCATCACGATCAATATAAACAAAGCCATAGCGCTTTTGATAGCCATTTGACCAGCTCAATAAATCAGTGAAACTCCAAGTTGTATACCCAATGACTTTTACACCGTCTGAAATGGCTTCTTGAATGGCTTTAATATGTTCATTGATAAAGTAAATTCGGTAATCATCATGAATTGTATTGCCTTCTTCTAATTTATCATAAGCACCAAGACCGTTTTCAGTAATAAGAACAGGTAAGTCGTAACGACTATCAATTCTTCTCAGAGCAATTCTTAGCCCTTCAGGATCAATATTCCAATCCCAATCAGTTTGTTTTAAAAATTCATTATTAGTAGTCTTAAACATGCCTGGAACGCCACTTTCGGAGCTAGTCCCCTTTTTACCTGTATTATTTTCAGCAGCAAGTCCAACACCACCAACTAACGGATTAGCCGCAATTGTTTGGGTTTGATAATAATTTAAACCCATAAAATCTGGTTTTCCAGCAATTAAAAGAGCTTGATCTGCTTCTGTAACAGTAGGTGCAGTTCCACGTTCAGTTAACCATTTATAAATCATTTTTGGATAACGTCCATAAACATAAATATCCATCCAAAAATGAGCAGCATAATCTTCATAGTTAGTAGCCGCAACTTGGTTTTTAGGATCTCCATTAACTGCATAACCCGGGCTATAGGCAAAGCTAGGCCCAATTTCACCTTGATAATGACCTTCATGAAATGCCTTAATTGCTGAAGCATTTGCTAAATTAGCAATGTGATTTGCAGCATACATTCTTTTTTCATCATTTACTGCAGGCGGATGACTCTCCATTTGATAGCCATGAGAAATAAATACGTTTTGTTCATTTAATGATACCCAATATTTAACACGATCACTGAATGCATCAAAACAAGTTTTCGCATAATCCGTAAAATCAGTAATAATTTCACGAGATTCCCAACCAGCATATTCATCTTGTAATGCTTGTGGTAAATCCCAATGATAAAGTGTCACAACAGGTTCAATATTATTCGCAATTAACTCATCGATTAATCGATTATAAAAATCTATCCCCTTTTGATTAACTTTACCTTTTCCTTCTGGATAAATACGTGTCCAAGCAATTGAAAAACGGTAAGCTTTCAATCCTTGCTCCTTCATTAAGGCGACATCTTCTTTAAAACGGTGATAATGATCGACGGCTACATCACCATTTGTACCCTTAAATGTTTTCCCAGGAATTCTTACAAATTTATCCCAAACTGATAATCCTTTACCATCTTCTTGATACGCACCTTCAATTTGGTAAGCAGCTGAGGAAGCCCCCCATAAAAAATCAGTTGGAAATTGACTCATTTTTTCATATTCCATTATCTATTCTCTCCTTAAAAATAATCACTTAATATCGGTTGTTCTTTAATTAATGCGCCATCGAATAACGTCACGTCGCCTGATACAAATCCATATTGTTTTAATTGTTTAAATGTTCGATACCCCATCATACTTCGTGTTAAATTTTGAATATCCGTTGTAAACGTAGTTGCTGAATTTTCAGTCTTTTCAACTTTTGTTTGTCCGTCTATTCGGCTAATTTGCCAATAGCCTTCATTAGCCTGAATAGTCGAATCTTGAACTTGAATCACAATTTGTGGAAAATCTTGCTGGTAAGGGTATCTGCTGAGAAAGTCTTCAACATTTACAATTCTTGCCATCATGTAAGGTTGCGTTGTCACTTCAACTTGAGGATTTGCCAGTACATCTGGAAATGGCTGTCCAATTGGACTCTCATAACTAAACCATTCGTATGCTGATTGATGCTTAAGCACAAAATTTTGTAATTGGAGCCAACTCTCACTTGTTTGATATATCCATTCAACGATTTTAAATTCATCAGTTTCTCTTTGATAAACAAGATAGCCTTCTGACTCATTTTTTTCATTATAATAGACCGCTACTTCCCAGTTAGGGTGTTTCTCCGCCGAATAAGTTAACCACCAATCTGGCCGTTCAATACCACCTTGTTGAGAGAGCTGATTCTGTTGGTATAATTTATTTAATTCCTCTTTTACATCCAAATAACGGTGACGTTCAACGTGACCTATGGCCTTAACTTTTAATCGTGGTAAATCCTTCGTATTCATCCGATATATCGTTTGATCAAATGTTGCTTCGTAACCGAATTTACGATAGAACGGATACGAAAATGGCGCTAAATACGATAATGTCGTTCCATTATCATACATCTCATCCAGAGCTAAATTCATTAATTGTCCAATACTACCCTGACCAGCAAATTCTGGATAACTTGCAACATAGCCAATACCACCCATTTTAAATTGAGTCCCGTGAAAATGAGTCGTAAATGGTGTATTAATCACACCGCTGACAACTTTCCCAGATTCAACTGAGCCCCAATCTGATGAATGCTCATAAAGTTTGCGAAAAAAGCTCTTTCTCTGTGCTGATACTTTTTTATTAAAGGCATAAATTGATAAATCAAAGTAACTTCCAAAATGAGTTTCATCTAACTTCATATTTGTCATGGATCTACTCAACTCCTTCTTCTGTACGAATTAACCTCTTTAAATATAGCACGGTTACCCTATTCGTGCAATCGCTTACAAAATTAGTCAATAAAAAAATCATCCAATTATTATTGGATGATCCTTCTCATTAATCAAAATGTTCTGCTTTTGGTTTGCGTCTTTTACCTTTATTTTTTTGATTTCTCAAACGAACTTTACGATGTGGTTTCTTTACTGGTTCATCAGATTGCTTTTGACCATCAACTGTTTTGGCTTTCACTTCAACTGGTTTAAGTTTCTTAGCTTTTGGTTCAGCCACACGTTCTGGTCTTTCTGTTACAATCGCACCATCATATAAGTAACCTTTTTCAATTTCAAATGGTGTATTTTTTAAATCTTGTTTTAAGGTACGTAGATCATGTTCATTTCCAAGATTAATAACCATCCCTTCAGCACCCATCCGGCCTGTCCGGCCGACACGATGAATATATGACGTCGTATCTTTAGGCATATCATAATTTACGACTGCGGGTAACATTGGAATGTCCAAACCTCGAGCGGCAACATCCGTCGTTAGTAATAATTTAATTTCATGCTTATGAAGTTGTGATAAAGCATTAGCACGATTAACTTGGCGTTGCTCGCTATCTAAGACAGCGACTGGTACATGATCATATTTTAATTTTTGAGCCATATCTTGTAACGATGATAGTTGGTTAAAGAAAACTAGTGCATAAAAATCTTCAACATTTGCTAAACGACGCAACGTTGATTGACGTTTACGCGTTGGTGTTTCAATTGAATAATGGTGAACGATACCTTGTGTTTGATCAACTTCACGAACATCATAAGTTGTCACATTAGCACCAAACCATTTTTTCAAATCATCTAATATTGCCGTTTCCGTCGCAGAAAAGAAACTTAATTGAATGCCTGCAGGTGCCTGGCTGATTAAATCACGACAAGTTGTTAGTGTTTCATCCGTTAATAAATCATCCGCTTCATCAATGACAACTGATTTAACTTTATGTAATTTAATTTTTTTATCTTCAGCTAAATTCAATAAGCGACCTGGTGTTCCGACAATAATCTCAGGTTTTTTCTTTAAATTTTCAATTTGGCGTTTCATATTAGCACCACCAATAATAGCTTGAACTTTTAAATCAAGTTCTTTAGCCCAAGGACGAATGACACCTGCTAATTGCATAGCTAATTCTTGTGAAGGTGCAATAATCAATAGTTGAATGCCATCTTTAGGTATTAATCTTTCGAGTAAAGGTAAGCTGAACGCTAATGTTTTACCAGAACCGGTTGGTGCTAATCCAAGGATATTTTCACCTGATTTTAGAGGTTCATAAACGGCTTCTTGGATGGGTGATTGTGTTTCAAAACCTTGTTCTTTAAAATATGCATCAAATTTTGGATTCATTTTAGTCTCTTTCTTTTAACTTCATAGGATTAGTTTTAATAATTAAGTATAGCATATAAAAAATAAGCTTCCATTGATTCACAGAAACTTATCTCAATAATTCTTATTTATGATCAGCTGGAAATTCAATTCCGGCACTTTTCCTTAAATCAAACAATACTTGATTAACTGTCACACTAAGTTTTTGCCATTTTATATAATCAGCTTTGTTCGTTACGTCATTGGGGTTATTGATGACTCTAGCAAAATCAATCGCTTCAGCTAACATCGGATTTTTAGCTGGTTTTTGACTAAGTAGTTCTTCTTTATCAGAGCCATCTCGATAAAGAACCTCATTTAATTCAGCTGCATTATCCATCACAATTGTGTCTTTTAGGCCATAGATTTCACTAGTTAAATATGAATTTGCTGTCTTACCAATATTTAAGGTCACTCTAAAATCTTCATAAGTTAGAATTGCGACACCTTTACCATCAACACCTGTTGGTAACATTGTTGGATAGTACTGAACTTCAAGTGGTGTACCAAACCAAGAAATAGCATTATAAACAACGTAAACACCTAAGTCTTGTAATGCACCACCAGAAAATTTTGGTGAGAAGATATTAGGTTCTTCACCTGCTAAAATAGCATCATAACGTGACGAATACTTCATATAAGTTAAAGTTGCGCCTTGGATGGTCTCTAGTTCAGTTACTTTTTGTTCAATAATTTTGAAATTATCTTGATGAATTTGTCGAGCTGCTTCAAATAATTGACTTCCAGGATGTTCCCTAAGAACCGTCTGAATAGCGGCCATTTCTGTTGGATTTGAGACCACTGGTTTTTCGGCAATAACTTTTTTACCAGCTTCAATCGCTAATTTAATTTGTTCAAAATGTAAACTATTCGGAGAAGCAATATAGATTACCTCAAATTTATCTGAATTTAAAAATTCTGTCATATTATCGTAAAAATTTGTTGCACCATATTTTTCACCAAAATCTTTGGCTTTTAATTCGGTTCTTGAATAGACACTAGTCAATTGAAATTCATTAGATTCATGCGCTGCTTCAACGAATTGACCTGTAATCCAATTTGTACCAATAATACCTAATTTAATCATACCCAATACCTCCATTTTATTATTAAATTCATTATAACAACAATTGAACCGTTTTCATAACGATTGCTTTATTTCAATTTTGTGACGATAGATTAAATTTATATATATTTTGGGCAATTCTTTCCGCTTGTTAGCTAAAAGTGCTATATTTAAGTAGAAGAGTTCTAATTAGGAGGGATAGCTGTGAAGAAACGTAGTTTTGCACTACTAGGTGCATCATTTTTTATTGGATTAACGAAAGATATTAAGTCTATAACCGCACCTAAAACTAAGGTTTCTTTACCTATTTTTTATGCTGGACATTGGCTATTCTACGATGAATTAAGTCATCGACACCATAATTTGGATATTTCATCAGACCTCACAATTCGAATTGACGAACGTGCACTCGATGGTAAGATTGAACATATAGATGAGCGTGAACTTAGTTTCTTAGATGAATATGGTTTTCATCTAAGAATTGATGCAAACGATCAAGGACCAGTGAGTTTGTTTGACGAAGCAGATAACCGGACCTATCCCATTAAATTAGCCCCAATTGTAGAATCACAAGATGATAAAAATGAAGATGTAGATTAACAGAATTTTGTTGATTATCATCTTCATTTTTTGTTTCATTACACGTTTAAATAGTCTAAAATAGTTAAATACGCATTTTAATATAGAAACGAGGACCTTTTTCCATGAACAATGATCACCTAAAACGAGATATTGGCTTTTTCGCTGCCCTTTCAACTGTAATGGGAACAGTTATCGGCGGAGGCGTTTTTTTTAAAGTTTCAAGCGTTACACAACAAACCCAATCTGCTAACTTAACTTTATTTGTTTGGTTACTTGGTGGCTTTTTAACTATCTGTGCTGGATTAACCGCTGCAGAACTTGCAGCCGCCATCCCAGAAACTGGTGGCGCCATTAAATATATCGAATATACTTATGGCCGTTTCCCAGCATTTTTACTTGGCTGGGCACAAATAATCATTTATTATCCAGCAAACATTGCAGCTCTTTCAATTATTTTTGGCACACAATTAATTAATCTTTTCCATCTTGATTCACATTTAATTATCCCATTTGCTTTAATTAGTGGAATCAGTATCACATTGATTAACTTTTTAGGCGCCAAAGTTGGTGGTACCTTTCAATCAATTTCATTAGTTTTAAAATTATTACCTATTATTGTCATTGTGATATGGGGGATTTTCACTCCTGGACAAGTGACGTTTAGTTTAATTCCGTTAACATCCGGCGCGCACCAGTCTTTCTTTACTGCTTTAAGTGGCGGCCTTCTTGCGACCATGTTTGCTTATGATGGCTGGATTGGGGTTGGAAATATTGCCGGAGAGATGCACCATCCAGAACGTGATTTACCGAAAGCCATTATTTCAGGATTATTTTTCATCACAATTATCTATACATTAATTAATTTTGTTTTTCTTAAGGCTCTTCCTATTTCAGGATTAGCTGGCAATTTAAATGCAGCTTCTGATGCCTCAAGACAACTATTTGGACAATTTGGTGGTAAGTTTGTGACCGTTGGTATCTTAATTTCAGTCTACGGTGCCACTAACGGCTATACGTTAACCGGTATGCGCGTTCCATATGCGATGGCCTTAGAAAACCAACTCCCCTTTAGTAATTGGCTAAAACGCTTATCTCCTCATACGAGAGTTCCATATATTGCGGGCTTTTTACAAATAAGTATCGCAATAATAATGATGTTCTTAGGTAGTTTTGATTTATTAACAGATATGCTTATTTTTGTTATTTGGATTTTTAATGTACTAGTTTTCGTTGCTATCTTTATATTACGAAAACGTGAACCTGAATTAAATAGACCCTATAAAGTTCCTTTATATCCAATCATTCCAATCATCGCGATTATTGGGGGTATTTTTATACTCGTTGCGACACTATTAACACAAACGACGTTAGCACTTGTTGGTCTATTAATAACGGGACTTGGCATTCCTGTTTACTTTATTCATCAAAAAAGCCAAGGATAATTATACAAATAAAAACATTCAACTTTTAGAGCCAGATAGGCTCATATCCCTTAAGTCGAATGTTTTTATTTTTTATAAATTATTTAAATAGTTACTATATCCAGCAGCTTCCATTTCTGCTTCAGGAATAAACTTCAATGAGGCAGAGTTAATACAATAACGTAATCCGCCTTGGTCTTTAGGTCCATCAGTAAATACATGACCTAAATGTGAATTTGCTTCCTTACTTCTAACTTCCGTTCGTTGATAACCAAAAAGACTATTATCAACCAACTCAGCAATCTTAGAACCTGGGATTGGTTTTGAAAATGATGGCCAACCGCAGCCAGCGTCATATTTTTCTGCTGAACTAAAAAGTGCTTCCCCACTAACAACATCAACGTAAATTCCTTTTTGATAGAAGTCATCATATTTACCGGTAAATGGCGCTTCCGTTGCAGCATGTTGTGTAACTTCAAACTCTTCATTAGTTAAACGTTCACGTAATTCTTTTTCAGTTTCTTTTGACATAATGGACCTCCTAATGTTTTAAGATATCATTAGAATACTCTTTTTCACACTGAATACAATTTATCTGTTTGCAAAAAAAAGGCCAAAAGTAAAATACCTTTGGTCTTCCTCATCTATTATATTAAATTGGTTATTTTTCTAAAATTGTAACTGTTTCAATATGTGTTGTTTGTGGGAATTGATCCACTGGTAAAATTGGTTTTGTAACTTTGTAACCATCATCTAAGAAGCTCTGTAAATCACGAACTAATGTTGAAGGGTTACAACTAATGTAAACAACTTTTTTAGGTTGCATTTTAAGTGTACTTTCAATAAATGCTGGTTCTAGCCCCTTACGAGGAGGATCGACAACTAAAACGTCAGGTCTTAAGTTAGCATGACTCCAGTTTTCCATCCAGTTTTCTGCCATCCCAGTTTCAAAACGAACATTATCAATACCATTAATCTTAGCATTTTCTTTCGCATCTTTAACCGCTGCAGAAACTAATTCTACACCATAGATTTGACGAGCATGTTTTGCCATTGATAATGAAATTGTTCCAATACCACTATAAGCATCAATAACTGTTTCATTACCAGTTAAACCAGCACGTTCAAATGCTGCAGCATATAATTTTTCTGTTTGGACAGGATTAATTTGGTAGAAAGAATGTGGTGAAATTCTAAATGTTAATCCATTTAATTGATCTTCAATATAACCAGGGCCAAATAAAACTTTGTTTTCGCGGCCTAAAATAACATTTGTCTTTTCAGAATTTGTATTTTGAACAATAGTTGTAACCTCAGGTAATGATTCACGGATTGCAGCAGTAATTTCAGTAAACATTGGTAATTTCTTAGAGCGTGTTACTAAGACAATCATCATTTGTTTTGAGTAATGACCACGGCGAACCATAATGTGACGGATAATCCCTTTATGTGCACGTTCGTCATATGCTTCCACATGGAAACGTTGTAAGACATCACGTACAGCTACGATTGCTTTATCAATTTCTTCATCTTGAATTAAAAAATCTTCAATTGCAACAAAATCATGACTGTTTTTCTTGAAGAATCCTGTTTTTAATTCACCAGCAATTTCGCGAACAGGCACTTGTGCTTTATTACGGTAATGGAAAGGATTTTCCATTCCAACAGCATCAGATACTTCAATATCCAAATGCGCTTTTTTCAATAACTCTTGAACTTGTGCTTGTTTGAATTTTAATTGTGCTGGGTATGCTAAATGTTGTAAAGGTGCAATTCCAGTTTGTGTATATGCTGAACCTTTTGTTTCAACACGATCTGGGCTCTCATTACGAAAAGCTAAAACTTTAGCGAAACCAAAGTTCTTGCTAACTTTCATTACACGAATACTAACTTTTTCGCCTGGTAATGCATTTTCAATAAATAATGGGTAGCCATCAACTTTAGCGACACCCATACCTTGATAAGTTAAATCGATAATTTCTGTATCAAATTCTTGGTTCTTTATTACTGGAGGTAGTTTTTTCATTGTTGTCCTTTCGATGTTCCTGCGTATTTACTTTATTCAACCATGTTTAACCCCTAAAAGTCAATAGTTGCCAACTCTAGAAATAAAACAGGATTGAGGCCTTTACCAAGCACCTCAATCCTACTTAATTTCTTAGTTATCTCTTACTTTACTAATTGTACCATTACCGTCAACATCTTCACTATGCATTTCTTGGACTTCTTTTACAAAATGTTCTTCAGCTGTAATTTCGGCAGCCGTACGACCTGACGTAATTGACGTTTCTGGCAATGCATCTGTATTCGCAAAAATTTCGATATGTTGCTTTAAATTTTTGAAAGTCATTGGTGCATCACCACCATATTCACCATCAATATTAATCATCATTTTATTATCGACTGGTTTAGCAATTAATTTAGACGTTTTAACATAAATCACACGTTTATCATTAATATGCTTCCCACCATTTAACACAAGTGCCATTAAATGCAACATTTCGGCGATATTAGTCGCTTTAACAATAAGCAAGGTAAACTTACCGTCATCAAGTGAAGCGTTTGGTACGATTTGTTCAAAGCCACCTACAGAGTTCGTCAATGCTAATAAAAACATTGATGCTTTCCCTTTAAAAATTCCCCCATCATACTCAAGGTTCATTTCAATTGGTTTCATTCTAGGTAACATTTCAGCACCTTTAGCTAAATAAGCCAGATAACCAAAAAGTGATTTAAATTGTGAAGGAACATCATAAGTTAATTCCGTTAATAATCCACCACCAGCGATATTAATGAAATATTTTTCTCCAGCTTGTCCAACATCCATTTTAACTGTGTTACCTTTTGCAATTACTTTTGCAGCAGCAACTGAATCATCCCTAGGTATTTTCAAAGCTCTCGCATAATCATTTGTCGTTCCAGCTGGAATAACACCTATCTTAGGTCGGTGCTTAAGACCAGCAATTCCATTAGCAACTTCATTAATGGTTCCGTCGCCACCAGCAGCAATTACTAAATCAAACCCTGATTTAGCAGCTCTCGTTGCTTCATCTCGAGCTGAATGTTTCTTCGCTGTCGTCGCATAAGCACTAGTTTCATACCCGGCATTTTCAATGATGTCTAGAATACTCACGAGATCACTTTTTAAAGCCTCACGACCGGATGTTGGGTTATAGATAATTCTGGCTCTTTTTCTCATTCCGTTCCTCCACATGAATCTTATTTTAATAAGATTATCTTTGCTTCAATGAGGCCATCAATAATTGATTGACCACATTAGGATTTGCTTGTCCCTGTGTTTGTTTCATGATTTGTCCGATTAAGAATCCAACAGCACGATCTTTACCATTTTTGAAATCTTCAATTGATTGTTCATTGTTATCTAAAATACCATCAATAATGGGTTGTAACTTAGCTGGGTCAGATAATTGAACAAGTCCCTTAGACTCAACCCAAGCTTTAGGTTCGCTACCATTTTTAATAATTTCTTGGAAAACTTTTTTAGCAATCTTACTTGAAATTGTTTCATCAGTAATTAAATTAATCATTCCAGCAAGATTTGCTGGTGTTAATTTAGTATCTTGTAAGTTTAATTTATTTGTATTCATGAACGCATTAACTTCACCCATTAACCAGTTAGCAGCTAACTTAGGATCTGCATCTAACTTAATTGTGTCTTCAAAGAAATCTGACATTTCTTTTGTTTGTGTTAAGACTTCAGCATCATATTCAGGCAAGCCTAATTCACTTGCATAGCGTGTCCGTCGTTTGTCAGGCATTTCGGGAATTGATTCTCTAACTTCTTGAATCCAGTCATCACTAATATGAATTGGTGGAATATCTGGTTCTGGGAAATAACGATAATCGCTAGCCCCTTCTTTGACACGCATCAAAATAGTTGTACCAGTTGGTGCATCAAAACGGCGTGTTTCTTGTTGAACAATACCACCAGACATCAAGACATTTATTTGACGTTTTTCTTCAAATTCAAGTCCTTTACGCACATTTTCAAATGAATTTAAATTTTTCATTTCAGTTTTTGTCCCATAACCGGGTTGGCCAATTGGGTTAATTGAAATATTAACATCAATTCGCATTGATCCTTCTTCCATCTTCACATCAGAAACACCGGTAAATTGAATAACTTGACGTAATTTTTCAAGATATGTGTAAGCTTCTTCAGGTGTTTTGATATCAGGACGTGAAACAATTTCAATCAAAGGTGTTCCTTGACGGTTTAAATCGACATAAGAATAGCCGTTAGGATTATGCGTATTTTTACCCGCATCTTCTTCAACGTGCATTTCTTCAATTCCGATTTTTTTCGTTTCGCCATTAACTTCAATTTCTAAGAAGCCGTTACGACCAATAGGTTCTTCTGATTGTGTGATCTGGTAAGCTTTTGGATTATCAGGATAAAAGTAATTTTTTCGGTCAAAATGGTTATCCTTTGTGATTTCACAATTTAAAGCTAAGGCAGCACGCATTCCGTATTCAATTGCCCCTTTATTGGCAGTTGGTAAAACACCTGGATAACCCCAGTCAATAACGTTGGTATTCGTATTAGGTTCTGCCCCAAAATCAACTTTTGAAGGTGAGAATGCCTTAGAGTTAGTTTTCATTTCAATATGAACTTCAAGTCCAATTGTTGTTTCAAAATTCATTAGTTTTGGCCTCCTAACGTAGGGACTTCTTTATGGAAATCAGTTGCTTGTTCAAATGCGTAACCAGCACGATACATTGTTGCTTCATCGAATGATTTCGCAATTAATTGTAATCCAACTGGTAAGCCATTTGAGAATCCAGCAGGAACTGACATGCCGGGTAGTCCAGCCAAGTTAACTGGAATCGTTAAAATATCATTCATATACATTGTAATTGGGTCTTCAATTTTATCACCAATATTAAATGCTGTATTAGGTGCAGTAGGCCCAATAATCAAATCATAATCATTGAATACATTACGGAAATCATTGCAGATTAAAGTCCGAACTTGAGCTGCTTTCTTGAAGAAAGCGTCATAAGTTCCAGCAGATAATGAGAATGTTCCTAACATAATCCGACGTTTAACTTCATCCCCAAAACCTTCTGAACGAGAACGTACATAAACATCTTCCAAACTCTTAACGTCTTGTGCACGGAATCCATAACGAATACCATCAAAACGTTGTAAATTAGATGATGCCTCAGAAGAAGCTAGAATATAGTAAACGGGCACACCATATTTACTGTTTGGTAAACTAACTTCGTCAACTGTTGCGCCAAGTTCTTCAAACGTCTTAACTGCTTTTTGAATGGCTTCTTTAACACCAGCATCAACACCCTCACCTAAATACTCTTTAGGTAAAGCAATCTTCATTCCTTTAATATCGCCAGTTAATCCAGCAGTAAAATCAGGAACAGCTTGCGCTGAACTCGTTGAATCATGAACATCGTTACCACTGATTGCATTTAAAACAGCAGCGTTATCTTTAACGCCACGTGTGAATGGTCCAATTTGGTCCAAACTTGATGCAAATGCAATTAAACCATAACGTGATACACGACCATAAGTTGGTTTTGTTCCTACGACACCATTAAATGAAGCAGGTTGACGGATAGAACCACCAGTATCTGAGCCTAAAGCAGCAATAACTTCACCTGAAGCAACTGCAGCAGCTGAACCACCTGATGAGCCACCGGGAACCTTCGTTGTATTCCAAGGGTTTTTTGTTGTTTTAAAAGCTGACGTTTCAGTAGAACCACCCATAGCAAATTCATCCATGTTTGTTTTACCAATTGTCACCATTTGTGCTTGGCGCATTTTTTCAATCACTGTTGCATCATATATTGGATTGAAATTTTCTAACATTTTGCTTGCAGCAGTTGTTGTTAAATCCTTTGTCACAATATTATCTTTAACAGCCATTGGTATCCCGGCTAAGACATTATTTGCATCGATACCAGCAGCATCAACAGCCTTAGCTTGGCTAAGTGCCATTTCTTCGTTCATTGCGAGGAAAGCAGAAATCTTTGAATCACGTGCTTTAATTTCAGCAAAGGTTGCCTTCGTTAATTCTTCAGAACTCATTTCTTTATTAACTAATGCGTCATGTAAACTTGATAAATCTTGTTTGAAATAATCCATGCTTAAGCTTCCTCACTTTCATCAATAATTGCTGGCACTTTAATAAGGCCATTTTCACTATCCGGTGCATTTTTAAAGAGTAAGTCTCGATCTGTTCCTTCTTCTGCGACATCTTCACGCATCACATTGAGAACATCTGTAATATGTGTCGTTACTGGAACGCCTGTTGTATCTACTTCTGATAATTGTTCAGCCATTCCGATAATATCATCTAATTGACTGGTAAATAGTTCTAAATCTGTATCACTGAGTTCTAGTTTAGCTAACTCTGAGACATGTTTGACTTCTTCTTTACTAATTGACATTCAAAACCATCCCTTCAAAATTCAAATTAATTTCTTTTTAATAACTGGTAAATACATGCGTATAGTATGTGCTTTCTTTAGCTGTTTTGGCAAGGAAACTTTGCATTGTCCCATCACTACCTTTGATAGTAATGTCAATTGGAATCCCTGATGCTAAATATTTCACGGCCGTTGTTGATAAATATTGAGTGAAACTAATAATCTCTGTTTCACTATAAAATTGAGTTGTAATATTGATGTGCATCCCTGTAATTGCTTTGTTTTTATATTGTACCTGTGCTGTTACACCTGCTAAATTAGGAAAGAAACTTTGAACTTCAGTTTTAAAATTCGTAAATGTCGTTTCATCATTTGTATTAGGTGATGTGGCCGTCGATGTCGTTGGGAACGTATAACTCTTAATTGAAACATCATCCCAATTATCAATCGTCGTTTTACCATTCTTATTCACAGCGTAGGCGTAGAAACTACCGCCAACTAAACTATCGTTTGGTGCTTGCTTGTACATTGCCACCATGATTGGAACGCTATCACTAATTCCTTTGGTTTTACGAAGACGAGCAACCACTTTGTTAGCAGCTTCTTTACCCTTTTCTCTCATTGTTGCATCAGAAATAACGGTTTTATATTCAGCCCCATATTCTTCTTTTTGATAATAATCAACTGAGTTCATTCCGATACCTACCGAGATACCCGAGAGTGATAATTTGCTGCCTTTTTTTGTCATAAAATCTTGTTCTTCAACTTGCTGTACATACATGGGATTACGGTCTGTTTCACCCGTTTTACCATTACTCTTAGGGTTTAATCCGTCTTTATTAGCACTTGATTCACGTCCTAACCAGCTTTGAACAGTCGTTTTTGTTAAATATTGTCCTTCTTGGAAAATATAACTGTCAGTAGCAAATTGATCTTTAGATAAATCTAACAGACCAGATTCAAAACTTTTTAAATTCAAGACATTGTCATTTTGTGTGAGTGCCACACCTCTTGATTTACTTGTTAAATATTTACCATCTTTAATGACACCTTCATAGTTACTATCACTTGTTTGGCCAGTTGTCTGGTAACCAGAACTTGATGTATTTTTAGAGGTTCCCGACGAGCCTGATGAGGCAACATTGCCACAGGCTGCTAAGAAAATTAACGAGAAACTTAACATAAGTCCAATCTTAATTTTTTTCATATGACACTCCTTCCATAACTGAGATAAATTGTTGTTCATCCCAAATTTCAATTTCTAGTTGCTTCGCTTTTGTTAACTTACTTCCAGCATCATGCCCGGCAATTAATAGGTCTGTTTTTTTCGAAACACTACCAACAACAGAAGCACCATTTGCTTCAAGCCATTTTTTAGCATCGCTTCGTTTCAACTGATCAAGTGTTCCCGTTAGGACAACTTTCTTATCCATCACGGGACTACCTTCAGCTAATTCTGCAATTTCAGCAGTTGTTTTGCCTAAAAAGGTTAAGTTAACTTGCGCATTATCCAGTTCATCAATCAATTCACGAACTTGGTCATTGGCAAAATAAGTCACAAGACTATCCGCAATCACCTGTCCGATTGAATCAATGACGAGAATATCTTCGGAAATTGCTGTCATTAATTGATGAATATCTTTAAATTCGGCTGAAACCAATCGAGCAGCCTTAGCTCCAACATGCCGAATTCCTAGTCCAAATAATAAGCGTTCCACTGAATTTTGTCGGCTAATATCAATTGCATTTAATAATTTATTAACCGATTTTTCTTTGAAATTATCTAGCGTTAACAGTTGATCGGCAGTTAACTGATACAATCCTGCAACATCACTAATTAACTTATTTTCAAATAATTGTTCAACAATTTTAGGCCCTAGTCCATCAATATTCATCGCATTTCTAGAAGCAAAATGTGCCAGACTCTCTTTAATGAGTGCGGGACATTTTGGATTGATACAACGTAATGCAACTTCTTCATCCAGATGAACTAATATTGCTCCACAAACTGGGCAGTTCGTTGGCAAACTATACACAACACTGTCTTCTGGTCGTTTATCTAAGACAACTTCAGAAATTTCTGGAATAATATCCCCAGCCTTATGCAACTTAACCGTATCGTTAATTCTAATATCTTTTTGTTTCAGTAAATCCCCATTATGCAATGATGCCCGAGAAACTGTTGTTCCCGCTAACTGCACAGGATTCATGATTGCAGTTGGTGTTACGACACCTGTTCGACCAATCGTCCATTCAATATCTAGAACTTTAGTTTCTTGCTCGTCTGGCGGGAATTTATAGGCAATTGCCCATTTTGGAACTTTAACCGTATTACCAACTTCATCATGAATCGTGAATAAATTTGCTTTAATAACAATACCATCGATATCGTAAGATAAATCATGACGTTTTGCTTGATATTCATTAATGTATGCCGAAATTTCTGTCATATCACTCGTAACACGTGATTCAGTATTTGTTCTAAATCCAAGTTTAGACAAGCGTTTTAACGCATCACTTTGAGTTTTGACATCCGGATCAACTATATAATAGATAAATGTACTCAATTGTCGTTGAGCCGTTTCAGCTGTATTTAATTGTCGTAAACTACCTGCTGCTGCATTCCTAGGATTAGCAAATACCGTTTCTCCAGCTTCCTCGCGACGTTTATTCAACGCAACAAACGCCTTTGTTGGCATGTAACATTCTCCACGAACTTCAATTGAAATGGGTTCCGTCAATGTTAGTGGAATTGATTTGACTGTTTTAAGATTTTCAGTAATATTTTCACCAATTGTGCCATCTCCACGAGTTGATCCTTTAACGAATACACCATTTTCATATGTTAACGAAATGGCCAATCCATCAATTTTGAGTTCAGTATTGTAACTTACCTCAGCATCAACTGATTTTTGTAATCGTTGATCAAATTCCGATAGTTCTTCAATGGAAAAGACATCCCCCAATGAAAGCATTGGTACTTCATGCGAAACTTTTTCAAAACCAGGCAGTACCTGGCCACCAACACGTTGCGTTGGTGAATTAGGTGTCACTAAATTAGGAAAGGCTTTTTCAAGTTCTACTAGTTGTAGGTAGTGTTCATCATAAACATGATCTTCAACTGTTGGCTGATCAAGGACATAATATTGACGCGTCCATTTGATTAAGTCAGTTTTTAATTGATTCACTCTATTAGTTGCTTCTTCCAATGTTATGGCTTGATTTGACAAACTTGAACCCTCCTTTTATTTAGTCCACTTTTTTTGTAATTGGTGCAAAAGCTGTCAACAGACGCTTAATCCCTTGTTCTTTGAAAGCAATATCAAGTTCAGCATCCGAACCTGATCCTGAAACTTTAACGATTGTCCCAGTACCCCAAGCTTTATGTTCCACTTTTTCACCAATACGCCAAACAACTGCATCAGCACCTGTACCATTATCACGTTCAACGGTTTTAGCAGGTCGACGGTATGTTGTCGCCGTCGCACGTTGATTGGAATACGATGAATTACGAGATGGTGCTGCCGTTTGATTATCTAATTCAAGTAATGACTCATCTATTTCACCAATGAAACGTGAAGCTTGATTACTTTGACGACGACCATACAACATTCTTGAAAAAGCATTTGTTAAATATAATTTGCGTTCAGCACGAGTAATTCCGACATATGCTAAACGACGTTCTTCCTCAAGTTGATCATCTTCTAACATGGCACGAGAAAGAGGGAATATGCCTTCTTCCAATCCCATTAAAAAGATAACTGGAAATTCAAGTCCTTTAGCGGCATGTAATGTCATCAATGTGACTTCTTCAGGTTCTTCTTCAATATCATCTTGTGCAGAAACTAGTGCTAAATCAGCTAAGAAATCAACATAACGGTCACTATCATCTTCTTCAGCTTCCCAACGATCATCAAATTGCTGAGTTACAGACAAGAATTCTTCAACGTTTTCAAGTCGCGTTTCATTTTCAATCGTTTTCGTCTTTTTCAAATTAGCTTCATAACCTGATTGTTTTAAAATTTCTTTTGTTAACTCGGTCACATTCAAGAACTCACGCATTTTTTGTAATCCACGAATCATTGTGGCAAATTCTTGTAATGATTTTTCAGCTTTACCAGAAATATTAGCAAGCGCTGAGTTTTCAGCACCTTCAAGCATTGTCCAATTATTCATATCTGAAAATTCACGTAATTTGTCCACACTACTTGCACCGATACCGCGTTTTGGGACATTTACAATACGATCAAAACTCATTGAATCTTGATCATTAGCAATTAAACGAATGTAGCCTAAGATATCTCGAATTTCCAATCGCTCGTAGAATTTGTGTCCACCAACCATTTTGTAAGGAACGCTTGATTTTAAGAATGTCTCTTCAATCACACGAGACTGTGCATTCGTTCGATATAAAATGGCGAAATCACCGTAATTTAAGTGATTATCTTTAATTTGTTCTTGAATTTTTTCAACCACATAATGTGATTCATCATTTTCACTTTGGCCACGGTAGTAAGAAATTTTCTCACCATCTTTATTATCAGTCCAAAGACTCTTATCACTGCGGTTCGTATTATTATCAATAACTGCATTGGCAGCATTCAGAATTGTTTTCGTTGAACGATAGTTTTGTTCCAACTTAACAACATCAGCATCAGGATAATCTTTTTCAAAATTCATAATGTTATCCATGTTTGCCCCACGCCAACCGTAAATACTTTGGTCAGCATCCCCGACGACGCAGAGATTTTTGAAACGTTCAGCTAACATGTTTACTAAGGTATATTGTGCTTCATTAGTATCCTGATATTCATCCACATGGATATATTGAAATTTATTTTGATAAAAAGCCAATGTTTCAGGCTTTTCTTTAAATAAACGGATAGTTAACATAATTAAATCATCGAAATCAACTGCTTGATTTGAGCGTAACTCTTTTTGATATGCCGTATAAACTTTAGCTACCATTTGTTCGAACATACTTGCAGCACGTTCTGCGTATTCTTTTTCTGTTAATAAATCATTTTTTGCATTTGAAATTGCTCCTAAAACGGTTCTTGGGTCAAATTTTTGTGGATCAATATTTTGTTCTTTTAAAATACGTTTTACTAAAGTCTTTTGTTCACCTGGGTCGGCAATTGTAAATGCACGATTATAACCAATTTGGTCAATATCACGTCGCAAAATACGAACACAAAGTGCATGGAATGTTGAAACCCAAACATCTTCTGCCCCTTTGTTAAGTAATTTATTAACACGTTCGCGCATCTCTTTTGATGCTTTATTTGTAAATGTGATTGCTAATACGTTCCATGGATTGATACCTTTTTCTTCAATTAAGTAAGCAACGCGATGCGTTAATACTCGCGTTTTACCACTTCCAGCTCCAGCCATAATTAAGAGTGGTCCCTCTGTTTTTAGGACAGCTTCTTTTTGTTTGTTATTCATTCCGTTCAATAAGCTTTCAGTAGTCAAATTAATCAATCCTCTCTATAAATCAGTCATTATTTATTATAGCAAAAAAACGCCTTAACTTCTTTAATTTTTATGAATATATGTCTCAACTTGTTCATAAAAAAAGACGAACCGATTCAAAACGATTCATCCTTCTAATTTCATTTAATTTGTTGTTTCTTTTTTATCCCAAATGCCTGTATCTTCAATTTGATTCAATGCTTCACGAACTGAATCTGACTGAACCAAAATATGCCCAGCACGATCTAATTTATGATTTTCAGGGTAACGATAAAAATGGTAATACCAATTATTTTTAAGAACCCACTGTGTCTTTAAATCGGCACGTTCTTCTTCTTTTAATGACACCATAACAGTTGGTGCAAGGAATTTCACTTTTGATAGTGGCAATCCACAAATGGCACGTAAATGCTGTTCATACATGCTAACGTTTGTTGCTTTATCAAAAACATACCCTGATTGATGCATAGCGGGCACGACACGTTTAACATAAATTGCACCTGATTTAGTTACAAAGTAGCCAATTTCTAATGCGCCAGTGTAGTCTAGATTTTCCGCAACTTTAATGGCAATTTTATGCATTTCAGCAGAAATTTCTGTATCTAAGTTAGCTGGTACGATTGATTCGTGTAATCGATGATCACGATATTTATTTTCAACAGCTGGGAAAAAATTAATTTCCTTACCATTTTTGATAAGAACCATTGAGATTTCTTGTTCATAAGGAATCCATGATTCTAAAATATAGGTGCCACGTTCAACCAAGTACGCCGCATCTGAAATATCAGTTTGCGTATTGAGAACACTCTGGTAACTTTTACCAAACCCTTTTTGGATTGGTTTTAAAACGCTGGGATACCCAATTGAAAGTACAGAATTATACACATCTTCTAATGATACAATTGTTTCAAAAGGTGGAATATTAATATTTAATTGTTCAAAAAAAGCTCTTTCCAACAAGCGGTCTTGCATAATTTCTAATGCATTATACTTTTGTGGCACATAAGTATATTTTGAAATATATTCAATCACTTCTGAATTAACGTGTTCAGATTCATACGTCACAATATCTGTTCGTTCAGCGAATTCTTTCAATTTATCCTTATCATTCATCTTACCTACAACAGAATAATCTGCTAATTGAAGTGTCTCACTAACTTCATTTTGACTGTATGCTGCGATTTTAAACCCTAAATTTCTTGCAGCCATAGCCAACATTGCACCCGTTGGACTATCTCCGATTATTCCCAATGTACTTCCAGGAAAGATAACTTTTTTTTCCACTATATATTCACTACTTTCTACTTTTGCTTTATACCCTTAATCATACTGTTATCCCGCGGGGCAATCAAGTTTTAACAACCATAATTTAACAATTTTATAAGAAAATAAAAAAGAGCACATTTTGCGCTCTTTTCGTTAATTTAATCTTCAAAATGAACTTGATCACCATCAAATGATGAAATTTTAGCAAGTGATTCTAAACGTACGCCACGTTCATGAATTAATTCGGCACCTTTTTGGAATGATTTTTCAATTACAATTCCAATTCCAGCAATTTCTGCCTTAGCTTCGTCACAAATTTGGAAGAGTCCTTCAGCTGCTTGGCCATTTGCCAAGAAGTCATCAATGATTAAAACACGATCGTTTTCACCTAAAAACTTGTTGGCAACGGCAATTGTATTTTCAACTTTCTTTGTGTACGAGTAAACAGAAGCAGAATATAAATCATTTTGCATCGTAACGCTCTTATTTTTACGTGCGAAGACAACAGGAACATGAAATTGTAACCCAACGAATACTGCTGGGGCAATACCTGATGATTCAACTGTTAAAATTTTAGTAATTTTTTCATTTTTGAATAATTCAGCAAATTCCACACCCATTGCTAACATTAAATCAGGATCAACTTGGTGATTTAAAAATTGATCGACCTTCAATACATCTCCTGGTAATACAATACCATCTTGCATAATTCTGTCTTCTAAAAGTTTCACGTGGGGTACGCTCCTCTTGCTATTTATATTTTTTTGGGTATAAAAATAGCTTTTTCACTTCGGTATAAGTAAAAAAGCTACATTCCGGTTTTGAATGACTTAAGAATAACATAATATAAGGGTAATTTCAATTTGAATCTACTCATTTATCGTTATTATACTTGACATTAATCCCGTTTATTTATCATATTTATCTAAATGATATTGTTTAATGATATCTGTTAATTTTGTACTATAATCATTATCTGTTGCGTACCCATCAACTACTAAAGCTGCTGCTGCATCTTCGTAAGTTGCTGCAGAAAGAACGTCAGCAAATTGTGTTTTATTCCATGTATTTCCATTAGCTAATAATTTCGAATGAGACATAATTGCTTCGTCCCAATCTTTGAAGACGATAAATTTAGCCGTAACCGTCTTCCATGTGCCATCTTTTTCTTGTTCTTTAGTTTTGAAATCTTTTGCACGTGCGCCCGTTCCTTTAATTCCAAATAGGTTATTGTAGTCTTTAGCTAAAGAACTCGTTCCCCAATCAGATTCTAAGATAGCTTGTGCAATTGTAATACTAGAAAAGACTTTATATTTTTTTTGCATTTTTTGTGCTTCAGGTGCTACTTTCTTAATAAATGCTTGTTTTTTAGCTTCTGCTGCTGCTTTTTTTGCTGATTCACTTGCTTCAATTTTTGAGGTTGATAATGACGTCGCAATAGATTCATCTCGAGCAACATTCTTTTTATGAACGTTCATTGAAACAACGACTGTAATAATACCAAGAATTAAAATTAAAACAACAATATTCGCAACTTGAATTTTACCGTTCTTTACAAAAATCCCCCGACCATTTTTCTTTTTCATTAGTACACCCGTCCCTATACATTTAATTGTTTCACTTATTTTACCCTAATTCTATATCTATTACCATCGTATTTTTTCTCTTTTTATTAAATTTCTGTTAAGCTTGAGCTATCTTAAATGAGACAGGAGAACATAATGACAAAAAATTTAAATTGGGGAATTATTGGACTTGGTAACATCGCTCACAGCTTTACAACTTACTTTGATCAACCATTTGGTGAAATCTATGCCGCTGGCTCAAGAAACTTAGAAAAAGCGCAAACTTTTGCTAACGAATTTAATATTCCACATGCCTATGGTAACTATGAAGACTTATTAGCTGATGATGAAATTGACATCGTTTACATTGCGACACCTCACAACTACCATATCGACACAATCTTGGCTGCACTTAAAGCTGGCAAGCACGTCTTAAGTGAAAAAGCAATCACCATGACTAGTGATGAACTTAAACAAGCAACTGATTTAGCTGAAGAAAAAGGCTTGATTTTACAAGAAGCAATGACTATTTATCATATGCCACTTTATAAAAAAATTATTGAAGTAGCTGAAGAAAAAAAATTAGGCAAACTAAAAATGGTCCAAGCCTCATTTGGTAGTTTTAAAGATCCTGATCCAACAAATCGTTTCTTCAATCCTGATTTAGCTGGTGGCGCATTATTAGATATCGGTGTTTATGCATTAGCCTTTGTCCGTCAATTCATGACAGCCACACCAGAAATCACAGGTTCAGCAATGAATTTATTCGAATCAGGTGTTGACGAATCTGAAACGATTAGTTTACAAAATGCCAATAATGAACTCGCAACTGTTGCCTTAACATTCAGAGCTAAAATGCCTAAAATGGGTATTATTGCTTATGAAGGTGGTTACTTTACTGTTTACGATTATCCTCGAGCTAATAAAGCTGCTCTTGTATTATCTGATGGAACAGCTACAGAAATCACTGCCGGCCATACAAAACAAGCCATGAATTATGAAATTAAAGATGTTCAAGATATGGTTTTGGGTAATTTAAATCCTAAACCATTCTTAGAAAAAACAACAGATGTTATGTCAATAATGACACAAGCTCGTGAACAATGGGGCTTTAAATATCCTTTTGAAAAATAAGCTTCATCTGAAAAGTTATCACTAGAAATTGTTGATAACTTTTTTTAATTCCATGCTACACTAAAAGAAAAAGAGTTGGAGTTAATTTTATGAAACGAAAGAAACGTTATATTCAGAATCGAACACGTAATTATCTAATTGGACTTGCTGTCATTTTAGTTGTCTCCCTTTTCAGCGGAAAATTACCTAGTACTGTAAAAGATTTGCTACAAACAAATGGCAATTCAACTTCAGTCAATGTTAAAAATGGGACAGGAACAGCAAATACTAGTTCTATTAATAGTAGCAAGGCCATTAATGGAATTGTGGATAATGGTGCGCCAACCTTTTCAAAAAGTGATCTTGCAGATAATGCCAATGGTTGGATAAAATACGGCGCTCTTGACTCTCTTGGCCGTGCTACTCAGGCCAATGCTCTTTTAGTTAAAGCTTTAGAATCTAGAGGGTCATCAGCAGATTCTTCAATTCGACCAACTGGTTTTGTGTCAGGGCTGTCACCTTATTTTCATTCCCGTGGACATTTAATCGGTCGACAACTTGGTGGTAGTGGTGATAAAAAAGAAAATTTAGCAACATTATATCAAAACCCTGTTAACACACCCTACATGACCAAGTATGAAAACGCAGTTCGTGCAGCAGTTGATAAAGGAGATCATGTCCGTTATCAGGTAACACCAATTTTTTCTGGTAAGTCACTTTTCCCTAAAGCAATTCAAATGCAAGGTAAAAGTACAACTTCTTGGGGCAATATTAAATTTAATGTTACTATTTTGAATAAACGTTAATTCAAAGGAGTGTGTTATTCATGTTCACAGAATTAAAAAGTCAACTGATAGATTCAGCACCACAAACGCTACAACAATTATTACTTAATTCAAATATCCGTCAGACAAATGATGGCTATTTACAATTTCCTGGCAGCTCACTTCAAACACAATTTTTAGAAACAATGAACTTCTTAAAAACACCTGATACTATCTCTTTGAACTGGGATGACGTTTGTATCTTAGGTCAGACAATTGATGGTGATTATCTAGCAGGTGATCACTATTCAACAACCTTTTTTATTCCTAGTAGTCTGCTAGCAGATGATACTGAAATTCATCATATGCCTATAATCGACGCATTAATTGCACTAGAAAATGGAACATTAGATTCTAAAATTATTTCTAAATTCAACTAAAAAAAGTTATTAACAGCGAAATATCATTCGTTGTTAATAACTTTTTTATTTTTACCTATTAGCATCGTGTATTTTGTTCTCTAACTTTTCCGAACTATTTTTTGTAAAGGTCTTGCTATCAATGGCGCAACAATCCCTGCTAAAATCATCTCTGGAATACCGTTTGTGACAACTAGTCCCATAATATATGGTAATAATTGTGCCATATCAACTTTATAAAAATTAGCTGCTTGCCCATGATATAAAAGATAGATAAGGCCTAAAACTAAAACCGTATTAACCAATGAACCAAAAACAGAGGCAATAATCATGGCTAACGTTTTGTTTTTCCACCATTTATATAAAAAGTAAAAAATGACTGCTGTCACAATTCCAATTAAAATTCTTGGCACAATTGCTATAAGTGGATTTGTAAAAACAATGGGTGCAAGTGGACTAGTTGGCGACACAAACGCCCTGATAAATGTGATTAATCCCCAGACACCACCGATAAATGCACCATCTTTCCAGCCAAACACTAAAGCAGCAACAATCACCGTGATATGAATGGTTGTGATGCTTAAGGGGCCAACAGGGATGTAACCAAATAATGGCACAAAATTTTGAACAATAATGATTGAAATAAATAACGCCAAAATACTCATATGATATGTTTTATTATTAGTTTTCATCTACTTACTCCTACAAATTTAATCATTTCACTTCCGTTCCCTTATTATAACCGATTTAACGATTGTTACCATTTAATATGCAAAAAAATAGAACGTCACTAATTATAGAGGTAATCAGTGACGTTCTATTTTAAATAAATTTTATATTACATGAATGAGATAAGGGTCGTTAAAACAGGAACAACAATGATGAACAAGATTGTACTTGTTGTAACAATGTTTGTTGCGTATTTAACGTCTCCATGTGCTTCATTAGCTAAGATTGGTAATACGGCTAACATTGGTGTAGCTGATTGAACAATCAAAGTTTTTTGTAATAATGGTGCTAAATCTGCACCAGTTAAATGTGTACCTAAAAGAATAACAGCGATTAAAATGATTGGTGATAAAATAAAACGTCCAAGTAATGCAACGACTGTATCACGATCAAATCTGATACTCTTCAAACCGGCTTTAGCTAACACAATACCAATATAGATTAATGATAATGGTGTAACTAATCCACCAACATAACCTAATGTTTGGCTAATAAAATCAGGAACTGGAATTGCAAGAACCAAGAAGATTAATGCAACGATGAACCCAACAAGTGGCATTGGGATTACTTTAGCCCAGTTAATTTTCTTTTTCGTTTTATCTGATTTGTCTTTTGTTGGATCATCATTTGAAATTAAGAAAACACCAAATGCCCATGTTGAAACTGTATTAATAATATAGTAAACAAGGAAATATGAGATACTCTTATCGCCAAACAACGCAATATTTAAAGGTAAACCAATGAAAATTGTATTTGCATTAACAACGGCATTCATGAAGATACCACGACGACCAGGTTTGATGTTCAAGATATGAACAAGTGCCCATGCAATTAAGTAACCGATAATAACAGCAATTGCTGGGTAGAGTAAACTACCTGACAATGCAGCTAATTGATCACGTTTTAAATATTTTAAAACAGAAACGAAAATTGAAGCTGGTAAAGCAATTTTTGTAATTAATGATGAGATATTGCCACCAAATGAATCAGCGAACCAACCTTTAACTTGTAAAATGTATCCAAGTACCATCATCAAAACAACAACTAGAACACTTTGAATTGATTGGAAAAATACCATAATTAATTGTCCTTCTCTCTACGCTTTTTTTAGTATTTAGGTGTCCATTTCATATCTGAGACAGCCTTTTTAACATCTGTAATTGCTTCTTTGTTTAATTTTTGGTCAACAACACTTTGGGCAACTACTTCAGCAATTGTTTGTGAGAATTCTGCTAAATGTGTTACTGGTGGTAATACGGCAGCACCAACGGCTGTAGTATCAACGATTCCACCTAAAGCATGACTAGCTTGTGATAAGATTTCGCCATTAACTCTTGAAGATGTTGAAGCGATAATCCCAAATCCAAGACCTGGGTACATAAGTGCGTTGTTTGCTTGACCAATTTGGTAAGTAACACCTTTGTAATCAACATTATCAGCTGGAATACCAGTAGCAACTAAAGCTTTACCATCAGTCCATGCAATCAAATCTTCAGCCTTAGCTTCTGCTAATTTTGTAGGGTTTGATAATGGGAAGATGATTGGACGTTCAACATGTGAAGCCATGTCTTGAACAATTTCTTTTGTAAATGTACCAGGTTGTGTAGATGTACCAATCATAACAGTTGGTTGAACAGCTTTAACAACAGCTTCTAAAGAAGTTAATTCATCAGCATTAGCAAATTCTGAACGTTTATGCGTAAATTCTTTTTGGCCAGGTGTTAAGTCTTCTGTATCATCAAATAACAATCCTTGTTTATCAACTAAGAAGAAACGTTTGCGAGCATCTTCTTCTGAAACACCAGCGCGTTTCATTTCGTCCATAATTTGGTTAGCAATTCCGACACCAGCAGTACCAGCACCATAAGTAATAACTGTTTGGTCAACAATTGAACCTTTAGTGATACTTAGAGCACCTAAGATACCAGCTAAAACAACAATCCCTGTACCTTGGATATCATCATTAAATGTTGTGATTTCGTTTTGATATTTTTCAAGAATATTAGCAGCATTTGAACGGCCAAAATCTTCCCAATGTAATAACAATTCTGGGAACAAGTTCTTTGTACTTTGGACAAAGCCATCAACGAAGTCATAGTATTTGTCACCAGTTACACGTTCATGTTTGTTACCAAGGTATAATGGATCATTCAATAATGTTTCATTATTTGTTCCAGCATCAATAGAAACTGGTAAAACTTGTGAAGGATCAATTCCAGCAGCAGCTGTATAAACCATTAATTTACCAATTGCGATATCAACACCGTTGACACCCCAATCGCCCATACCTAAAATACCTTCAGCATCTGTCACAACGACTAAACGAATGTCACGTCCTGCAGCAGCATTTTTTAATGTTGCTTCGATATCTTCTGGATGATCAATTGATAAGAATGCAGCGTTTTGTGGATTTACATAAATTTCGTTGTATTCTTCGATTGAATCAGCAACAACTGGATCATAAACAACTGGCATAAATTCAGCCACATGTTGTCCCATTAAGTAGAAAAATAGTGTACGGTTTTCATTGAATAATTCCATTAAGAAATGGCGTTTTTCAAGACCAGTTTCTTTACTTAAATATTGTGCGTAGTTTTGTGTTGCTTGTTCTTCAATTGTTTGAACTTTAGCTGGTAACATACCAATAAGTCCTAATTCACGACGTTCTTCCATTGTAAATGCTGTACCTTTATTTACAAATGGGTTATTTAACATATCTTGTGCTTTTGTCATCATTAATTCCTCCATTATTTTTTTATATTTTATTTTCTCTTTAACTTACAAGAGCAAGAATACACCCCTTTAAAAATTATAGTCAAACATGTGTTATACTATAAATATTATTTATATGAGGATTATAAACGTTGATTTAGAGGAGATTATAATGAACATTCGAGATTTAGAATATTATCAACAAATAATTAATTTGAGAAATTTTTCAAAAGTTGCTCATTTTTTTTCAGTTAGTCAACCAACAATCACAACTGCAATGAAACGCTTAGAAACTGAATTAGACACAAATCTGATTATTCGTGATCAATCACATCATCAAGTTTCTTTTACACCAAGTGGTGAACAATTCGCTGAACATGTTAATATTATTCTCAAAGAATTAACAATTGCTAACCAAGAAATTAACCAACTTAAAAATGAGCACGTTCGATTTGGATTACCACCTATTATAGGAACGTACTATTTTCCGCAAATTGTCAGCAATTTATTTAATTCAGGTCTGATTAATCATCTAGATACAGTTGAGAACGGTTCCCAAGCCCTACTTCTTCAGTTAATAAACGGATCATTAGATATGGCTTTATTAGGTTCCGTTAAACCAATAGAAGATGACCGCTTAATTGCCAGAAATTTTGCATCTAAACACTTCAAGATTATCGTTAGCAAACATCATCCACTTGCTTCAAGAGAATCCGTTAAATTTTCTGAACTTCGAAATGAAAAATTTATTATGCAAAATGAGGGTTTTGTTCATCCAATCGCTTTTAAAGAGTTAACAACAAAAAATCATTTCAAACCAAAGATTATCTATACAACAAGTGACAGTCAGATTATTAAAAAAATGGTTACCGAAAATGTTGGTATTGGTTTTTTAACAGAACTAGCATTGGATGCTGCAGATGATTTAGTCTCACTCCCCTTATCGGAATTAGATCAACCTAAATTTTTAATGTCACTCGTTTATCGTACAAGTCATATTTTAACGCCTACACAAGCAAAATTAATTGACGTTTTAATTGATCCTTCTATCTAATAAGAGAATAACTTATACCTTAAATATAAAGGTATAAGTTATTCTTTTTATTATTTATAGCACCGCTTGACTAAATATCATTGACTAAAGAAACGTATGTTCGTATAATTGGATATATGTTAAGGAGGTTTCCTCGAATGTACAATTATAGTAACGAACCTAGAAAAGTCATCTTTATGATTGATTCAAAATCTTTCTATGCTTCTGTCGAATCAGTTGCACGCGGTCTTAATCCATTACGCTCTATTCTCGTTGTTATGTCTACAGCAAAGAATACAGGTAGCGGGTTAGTACTAGCTGCTAGCCCTATGGCTAAGAAAATATTTGGTATCACAAACGTATCACGAGCTACTGATGTTCCAATTCATGATAAACGTTTAGTTGTTGCCCAACCCAGAATGAATCTTTACATAGAAGAGAACTTAAAAATCAATAAGCTATTTCAACAATTTGCCTCAAATGACGATATTCACCCATACTCTATCGATGAGTCAATTATTGATATGACGACTAGTTGGAAACTTTTCGGAAATAGTCCCTATGAAGTTGCTCGTAAAATTCAACTTGCGGTCAAAGGGGAAACAGGAATTTATACAACCGTTGGTATTGGTGATAATCCACTTCTTGCTAAATTAGCTCTGGATATTGAAGCAAAACATAACCATAGTTTAATTGCTGAATGGCATTATGAAGACGTCCCCGATAAGTTATGGCCAATAACACAACTTGACGATATCTGGTCAATTGGATCTAAAACTGCCGAAAAATTACAAAAAAATCATATCAATTCAATGAACGATTTAGCTCACTTCAACCCATATGAATTAAAAAACAAATTTGGCGTAATTGGTAGCCAATTATTTGCGTTTTCTTGGGGAATTGATCGTTCAATCATTCATGATAAATATACCCCCAAGGAAAAATCCTATGGTAATAGCCAAGTCTTACCAAAAGACTATGTTATCCAATCTGAAATTGAAGTCGTTATTCGTGAAATTGCAGAACAAGTAGCAGCACGATTACGTTCTCATCACAAAGTGGCTACTGTCATTAATTTAGGCATTGGATTTTCTTTAGCCGAAACGACAGATTCTGGAAAAAGATATTCAGGCTTTGGTAGTTCATTAAAAATTGATTCAACAAATAGTAATGCCCAAATCACAAAATATGCCATCGACCTATTTCGAAAAAAATGGCGTCATGAAGCTCTAAGACATATTAGTATTTCGTGTGGCAAATTAGTTGACGATAATAGTCAACAATTAGACATGTTTGACACTAATAATACGGAACAAAAGAATCACAACTTGGACAATACCATTGACATCATACGAAAAAAATATGGTTTTAAATCGATCGTAAAACTTTCCAGTAAGTCTGAAGGTGCAACAGCTATTTATCGCGCTGGGTTAGTCGGTGGCCATGCTGGGGGTAATACCTATGAGTAAAACAACTGATGTTGATGCAAATTTGATAAATCAATTTTTAAAATATGATTATCACGATCGCGGTATGATGAAATGGCAAGGATTCTATTTAAGCGACCATACATCGGCTCGAACAAAAAAATTAAACGAAGAGACACGAAAACAGAAATTAACACATGACATTAAGATGAATGATACTAAAATTGCAGAAGTAATCAATTTGGCAATCATTAAATCCACCCCTGTCACTGTTGATCTCACTAATAAAAATTTGGATGATACACTTTTAGAACCTATACAGGGACTCATTAATGGCTGGTATGAAGATAATATAATTATCAATCATATCACCGTTAAAATTAATGATATTCATGCAATATCATTAAGCCAAATGACTAATGGAGAAGGTAGAAGAAGTATATAAGTAGATAACTTCTACTTACTATACTTCTTCTACCTTTTTTGTTTGATTAATTATAAAAAAACCTCCAGTATTGGATTGGTCCAATACTGGAGGTTCACTTTACTATTTTTTTTATTAAGCTTCTGGTAAATCTAATGTTTCGATTTTTGAATCTAACACTGGAGCATCGTCAGCTTTTTTAACTTTTTTAGTTGTTTTCTTTGGTGCTGCTGATTCTTCCTTAACTTCTTTAGCAGGTTCTTCATCGGGTGCAAATAATTTTGCACGAACTTCTTGGTCCATATCATGTAACATATCAGGTTTTTGTTCCAAAATATTAACGACATTTGGTTTACCTTGACCTAAACGTTCGCCATGGTATGAGAACCATGACCCAGCTTTTTCAGCAATACCATTTTCAACAGCAAGATCTAAGATATCAGCAGTAGCTGAGATACCTGACCCGTACATCATATTTAATTCAGCAATCTTAAATGGTGGTGCTACCTTGTTTTTAACAACTTTAATAGTTGTTTCATTACCAATGACATCCGTACCATCTTTAATTTGTCCACGGCGACGAACATCTAAGCGAATTGTTGCGTAGAATTTTAAGGCACGGCCACCTGGTGTTGTTTCAGGGCTACCGAACATGACACCAACTTTTTCACGTAATTGATTAATAAAAATAACAGTTGTTCTTGTTTTGTTGATTGAACCAGCCAATTTACGGAGAGCTTGTGACATCATACGAGCTTGTAACCCAACATGAGCGTCACCCATTTCGCCTTCAATTTCTGCACGAGGAACTAAAGCTGCAACTGAATCGATAACGACAAGATCAACGGCACCACTGGATACCAAAGCATCTGCAATTTCTAATCCTTGTTCACCAGTATCTGGCTGTGATAATAGTAATCCATCAATATCAACACCTAATGCTGTTGCATATGCGGGATCCATGGCATTTTCAGCATCGATATAAGCAACTGTACCACCATTTTTTTGGACTTCTGCTGTTGCATGAAGTGCAATTGTTGTTTTACCAGAACTTTCTGGTCCGTATATTTCAACAATACGGCCTTTAGGAAAACCACCAACTCCCAATGCGTAATCCAATGATAAAATCCCAGTTGAAGTAACATCAATCTTCGTGTCAGCTTTGTCCCCCATCTTCATGATGGCACCTTGTCCGAATTCTTTTGTAATTGCTGATAACGCTTTTTCTAGTGCTGCTTCGCGTTCTTTACCGTCTTTTCTTTTGCCGTCTCCGGTTGCAATACTTCTGTTAGCCATAGTTAGTAACCATCCTCTCAATAGTAGAACATCTGTTCGTTTCCATTTACTTATCATACCTCATTAAAATTTATATCGCAAGCGTTAAATCATCTTTACCGAAAATAAAAAGAACGATGCAATTATCGTTCTTACTAGGTATCGATGTATTCAATTATACTGCATGCTCATTAATTAAGTACGCCATTTTCTTAAATAATTTCTATTTATTTAACTTATTCCATCGATTCAATCTGACTAATTGTCTCTTTTAAAACGCGTCTGAACGTTGCAAGATCCTGCCCTGTAACTTGCGTTTCCAATTTACTTTCCAATTGATTCCAAAAGTCACTATTAAAAGTTGTTAGACCTTTATACTTATCCGTAACAGATAAGTGAACAACTCGTTTATCTGTTATATCAGCCTTTTTTTCCACTAATCCTAATGTGATTAATTTTTTCAAATGGTAATTCGTATTTGGCGTTGATTGATTCAACAATTTTGAAACGCGTCCAATTGTTGGACTGTTCAACTGTTCGATCGCATTTAGATAATAAGTATCAATTGTCCCCAATTGTTTAATGTTCATTAGTCCATCTTGTTTCCCATACAAGCTCAACAACTGATTTAATTTGTTGAAAGTCCCACTTAACTCAATCATTTTGACCCTCCTAGTTATAGATCGCCTTAGTTCCCACCCAAAATAAAGCAAAAAATTATTGATTTCTAATACATAAATGTTTATTTGACTTATTATAATGTAAAAAGAGGCGTATACACAAGTAATACGTCCCCGATTTTAATAAAAATATGTTATCACTGAAAACGTTTAACTACCTGTAACTGTTGAACCTTGCCAGCTAAGCATTCCGCCATATACATCAACAACATCATAACCTTTTTCAAATAGGATATCTGCAGCTTGTGCACTACGACGTCCTGATCGACAAATAATATATGCTTTACCTGTTAATTCATAATCGTCAACTTCATCTAACGGAATATTAATTGACCCAGGAATATGGCCTTCAGCAAACTCGTCATCTTCTCGAACATCAATAATCTGTGGCTTTTGTGCTAATAATAGGTCAAGTTCCGTAGTCGTAATTGTTGGAATATCATCTTCAAAGTTCATTTAGTTACCCTCTTTTATTTAGTTATGGTTTTTATTAGTCTGTATCAATTTATTATCTATATTATCATATGTTTTTATTTCATATTTTTCAAATATTTAGATTTTAATATTGATAGATTTAGAAGGCTCTAAGGTAAGACTTACGTCTCTTTTTAATTGGGAACAGCGTAGGTTATAACATAATACTAAAAATGGGTACTAAAAAGCCACTCCATAATAACGGAGTGGCCTCTTTATATTTAATTATTACTATCATGTATCACATGTTGATAAGAAACTAAGTTCTTCTTTAATTTTCCAAAAATTTTAACCAATGAATCATGAGCACTTTCCGTTGAACGATCTTCGGCTAAGTACTGCCACGTTGAAATAATCAATAACAGTGACACAAAAATTAATGGGAACCCAGCTAATAAACAGATAGCTTGGATTGTTTTAAAACCACCAACGAAGACGATACCAAATGAGAATAACATGAAAATTCCCATCCAAACCAAGCGGTTAAACAAACTTGGTTGCTCTGTCGGTTTGAGTTTTGTACTAGTAAACGACGACACGATAAATGCAGATGATGAAATCGTCGTTGCTAAGAAGATAAAACATGAAATCGCATAGATAACTAACATTACGTATTTAAATGGCAATGTTGAAATAACTTGTGCAATTGCTGCAGCTTGACCATATACATTCAGTGTATGAATTAAATCAGCAGCTCCACTTTGTTGTAAATAGAGTGAATAACCACCTAAGATTGCGTAGAAACTCATACATCCTAAAGCACCATACGCAAGCATCCCTAATATCACCTGACGAATCGTTCGTCCACGCGAAATTCTAGCAATGAATAAGCCCATGAATGGCATGAAAGTTAACCACCAACCCCAATAGAAAATAGTTTCCGATTTAACAGGGTCAATCGCATGACCTAATCCTGAAGCTGTCCCTGTACTCATTGCTACAAACTGAGTAACCATCAGTACAAGACTGTTACCTTCTGACTTCAAAATATAAACCGTTGGTCCAACTAACAGAACAATTAACAAAAAGCCAATGGCTGTCCAAATATGAGCTGAACTCAATCGATCAATCCCACCCTTAATTCCTTTAAACATGGTTAACGTGAAAATGCTGAACAGGACAACAAATAATGCTAATTTTAAAAGTATTGTATCTTGGACTCCCGTTAATGTTGCGATAATTTTTGATAATACAGGTATTTCCATCCCAACTGATGAACCAACACCGCCCATAATACCGAAAACGACAAGAAAATCAATTATTTTTCGTAAGATTTTTTTATAAGGCTGATCCCCTTTTAACATAGGAATCACATCACTAACACACATAACTTTCGCTTTTTTAACGTACATAACGTATGAAATAATTACAGCTGAAGATGCAAACATCATCCACGCCATTGGACCCCAATCAAATTGACCTAACATGTGAGCATTTTGATAATTAGCAGGAGACATCGCTTTAGCACCAAACAAAGGTTGTTGCACGTAGCGAAGTGGATCAACCATGCTAAGCATTAAAATACTGGCATCAATGGCCGTCGCAAATACCATACTACCCCATTTAAAATCACTGTATGCCGGCTTTTCGCCTTTATTACCCAATGTAATTTTGCCATAATGGCTTAATGCAATATATAAAAAGAAAACAAAATTGAGAATATAGATACCAAGGTAAGCCCAACTCAAGTGGGCCGTAATAGCATCCATTATTGAACCTAATTCTGCCTTCAAACCAGACCCACCGAGTAATAATCCAACTGATACTAAAATAAATAATGCCACAGTCGGTAAAAACATTTTTTTGTCGATATTCTGTTTTTCTAAAATAAAAATTTCCTCCTAAATTTTAGAGCACGATCTTTAATTCATCGCCGTACTCACTCCGATAATTCTGCTTTTAATTGCACAAAAAAAGCACACTGATACAGTTTCTCCACTAGGGATATCTGCACAGCGTGCTTGTTAGCTTTGCTATCTTATACAAATACTCATAACGTAAATTATAATATTCTATCGAATCACTTACCTGGACTCACGTCACCGTTATCATCTAGATAACGAATAATTCGTGCCGGGTTACCCGCAATTACGAGATCATCACCAAACGATTTTGTGACCACAGATCCAGCGCCGACAACGACTCGATTACCAATCGTAACTCCTGGTAAAATCGTGACGTGTCCACCCATCCAGACACTATCACCAACCGTAATTGGTTTACCCATTTCAACATCCGCATCACGTAATTTTGCAGATAAGGGGTGTACTGGCGTGTAAAATCCAACGTCTGGTCCAATGTAACAATGATCACCAATTGTGATTGGACAAGTGTCCAACATCGTTAAATGGTAGTTCGCATAAAAGTGATTTCCGATATGAATATTAAATCCATAATCAAATTCGATTCCCGTTTCGGCCCAAAAGTCTTCACCGGAATCAGCCAATAATGCTTTAATATTTGTATTTTGTTGCTTATTATCGTCAAGCTGGTTAATTGTCCGCAGTTTTCTCCGAATCAGTTCTCGTCGTTCAACTAGTTCAGGATCCAACTGCTCATACGGTTCACCATCTGACATCTTTTCTCTCTCAGTTTTTATCATGTTATAAGAATACCACTTATGTCATGATTTGTTAAATAGAAATTTATTTTCTATAAACACAGTAAAATAAAGCTATTTTATTAACATTAATTGAATTGGATTAATTTTAATTAGAGTAAATTTTAACCCTATTATTACAGAAAAATCTTCTAATAACAATTCACAGCATATTCGCTGTTCATCAATCATTAGAAGATTTATTTAACTTATTTTATCAACAAATAGTTGTGTTATTTGTTTAGGTCTTGTAATAACGCCACCGACAACTGCCGAAAATGCGCCAATATCAAATGCTCTCTTAACTTCTTCTGGAGTCGTTGTATGACCCTCCATAATAACAGGGATTTTAAGATTTTTAATTAACTTTTCTAGTAAATCAAAATCTGGGCTATCCCTTTCGTCCGTATATTCTGTATATCCTGACATCGTTGTAGAAACCATATCAAATCCATTTTTTTCAGCCATAACGCCTTCTTCATAATTAGAAATATCTGCCATGGCTAATCTATTTCCTTCATGAATTTTATTGACTAAATCAGTTACCTTTTCATTATGAGGCCGTTGTCTAACCGTTGCATCTAATGCAATAATCTCAGCGTCAGTTTCCAGTAATTCATCTACTTCTTTCATCGTTGCTGTAATATAGACTTCTGAATCTGCATAATCTCGTTTGATTATGCCAATCAACGGTAATTTTACTTGTTTTTTAATTTCTACAATATCAGAAACTGAATTTGCTCGTATCCCCACAGCACCACCCATCTCAGCTGCAAGGGCCATTCTCCCCATGATAAATGAACTAAATAATGGTTCACCTTCTAGTGCCTGACAAGAAACAACTAACCCATTCTTTATTTCATCTAAATTCATCATATTATCTCCCTTTATATATCACTAGCATTTGTCTCAATAACTTGTTTATACCAATCAAAACTATCTTTCTTGTAACGTTTCAATGAGCCATTTCCATCGTCATCTTGATCAACATAAATGAACCCATAACGTTTACTCATTTCTGAAGTTGATGCGCTAATTAAATCAATGCAGCCCCACATTGTGTACCCCATTAAATCAACACCATCCATAACAGCTTCTTTCATTTGAATGATATGTTCTTCAAGATACTTAATGCGATAGTCATCATGAACTTTGCCATCATCGCCTAACTTATCTAGGGCCCCAATTCCATTTTCAACAATAAATAGTGGCACACGGTAACGATCCCACATTGCATTCAATGTGATTCTTAATCCAATGGGATCAATTTGCCAACCCCAGTCACTTGTTTCTAAGTAAGGATTTTTTTCACCATTAATCATATTTCCTAACGATGTATCACCCGTTTTGCCAGCTGAAGTGACCGTTGACATATAATAACTAAAACTAAGGAACGCAACTTTGCCCATTTTAAGAATAGCTTCATCCCCTGGCTCCATCACAATATGAACATCATTTTCTTTGAAATAGCGGTTCATGTATTCAGGGTATTCGCCGCGGACTTGAACATCGGTGAAGAACAAGTTTAAATTATCATTTTCTTGAGCGGCACGAACATCTGCTGGATTAGGCGTTGATGGATAAGTTTGCATTCTAGCAAGCATACAACCTACCACAAAATCAGGATTAATTTTCCGTGCTTGTTCAACTACCAAAGCACTTGCGATAAATTGGTGATGAACAGCTTGATACCGAATTTGTAATTGTTCTCTCTGTGTTAATTCACTGTCAACAGCACCCGTTTCCATGAAACCAAATGAGCTAACATTAATTTCGTTAAACGTTAACCAATATTTAACCTTATCTTTAAAACGGTTAAGTACAACGTCCGTGTAATGTGTAAAACTAGCAATTGTGTCACGGCTTACCCACCCATTTTGTTTAACTGTCAAATCAAGTGGCATTTCATAATGCGATAATGTGACAACAGGTTCAATATCATACTTAGCTAACTCATCAAAAACGCGGTCATAAAATGCTAACCCAGCTTCATTGGGTTCCGTTTCATTACCATTTGGAAAAATTCGTGCCCATGCCATAGACATCCGGTATGTTTTAAAACCCATTTCTGCAAATAATTTAATATCTTCTTTATAATTATGATAGAAATCAATCCCACGACGTTTTGGATAATGGTCAGTGGTTTTATCGTCCATCGCTTCTTCAATGACTTTCATTGTGACAGAACCAAGATTCATTTCTGTTCTTTTTTCAGATTTACGAATAACTTCAGCAGTAGTCATCCCTTTGCCATCTAAATCCCAGCCACCTTCAACTTGGTTTGCAGCTGTTGCGCCACCCCATAAGAAACCTTTTTTAAACCCTTTTGGATAATCTGTTTTATACATATTAATACACTCCTTCAAAGTTTTTTGTTTAACTTATGTATCTGTGAACTATTTCAAATAGAGGTTTTACTAGTTTTTTTCAAAAAAATTACCTATTGATAACTAAACAAATAGTTATCAATAGGTAATGCCTGATCGAATCAGTTACAGCCCTTATTTGACAAATTAAGTATATCAAATATAGTAAGCGCTGTCAAAGTTAGTTTAAAGGCTTACTCACCTTGCCTTATTTTTTCAATAACCTGAATAATATTAAACGTATCCTGTAGGCTATGTCGCTCACAAGTCTTTGCACCAATTTCAACTAGATTAATAAAAGCTTGAATTTCAAGCGTCATATCATCTCCAACGATACTATAGTCCCGATTAATTTTTTGTCCATCATTTAATTCAATCGTATATTTTTCAATTCGATTATACATTGGAATAACGATACGACCTTGTTGCCCAACAATAATCGCAACTCGCGGTTTAGCTTCATTTATTGCGCCTTCAATGAGTGCCTGAGCGCCTTTTTCAAAATGTATCGTTGCTGAAAATTTTTCATCAATCCCATTATGCATGTCTAATTTTGATTCAATATGCGAAATATCTGAACCTAAAATTTCTAACACAAAACCAATTGGATAAGTACCGATATCGTTCAAAGCACCACCCTGTCCTTTTTGAAGTAAATATGAAGTTGCTTTTTGAGATGGAATGGCATTAGAACAAAAGTTAGCTGACATGGTTTGGATGGGTCCGATTGAAGCTAAATCTTGTTTTAAATGATCCATACCGATGTTAAATTTTGTTTTAAACGCTTCAACAAATAAGGTTTGATTTTCACTTGAAGCTAATTCAATTTCTTTCATATCTGTCGTTGTTAGTACAGCCGGTTTTTCACAAAATACCGGAATATTTAGCTTCAACGCCTTTAGTGACCACTCTTTATGCAACATATGTGGCAATGCGATATAAACGCCATCAATCGAATCATCGCCTAAAAGAGCTTGATATGAATCATAAATGGTTATATCTGGATTATTCGCTTTAAACACATCGTCATTAAATAATGACTTTGATCCAATTGCTGTAACTTGTCCATTTTTTGTATATCGAATACTTTCATAAAATCGCTTTGCAATATTACCGTAACCAATAATTCCAAAATTCATTGTTCTTATCTCCATTTCTATTTAACCGTTTTCATTAATTATAGCCGACTCATACAGTATGCACCAAATTAAATTTCAAACTCAAAAAGGTCACCCCATTTCCGGGGTGACCTTCTCGTGATTCAATCTTATTTTTTAACCTACAAGTTCAATTTTGTTTCCTTCAGGGTCCAAAATGACTGCTTCATAATAGCCATCCCCTGTTGTCCGAGGGCCACTAACAACTTCTATTCCAGATTTTTTAAAATCAATCACCATTTGATCAACGGTCACATGATTCTCAACAGAAAAGGCTAAATGTGCATAACCAAATCCATCAGGATAGCGATCTGTAATATCCGTTCTCGTCATAATTTCTAATCTTGCTTGACCATCTGGAAAGCTCAAAAAGTATGACGAAAATCCTTTAGTCCCATTGTCATAACGCACACCAAAAGTTGCCTTAAAATTAGTCACATAAAAATCACGCATTGCTTCAAGATTTTCTACCCATAAACCAACGTGTTCGATTTTCATTTGCTTAAACCTCCGTTGTTTCAATCGGAAAAACTAATTCAAATTCCTCACAAACCACTGGCATTGTCTCATCAAATGTCTTATTAACACTTTCTAATTCTTCTTCAAAAAAAGATTGATGAACACTTCGCCAATAAGCTAAATTTCTATCGCCTTCGCCTTCAAGAAAAGCATGCTCTTCTGTAACTTCGTTAAATGGTGTCACATAAACTTTTATTGTTTTCGTAATCGCCATTGGATTATCTTTATAATCAACAATGACATTGTAATCGCCAACTTTTGGTAAAGGTTCTTCATCAAAATATAAATTATAAGCTGACGATGTCCCTGTTTTAAGACCATCTAAAACTAATTTACCTAATTCTAACGTTTCTTTCTTAGTGACGCCAAATGACCATGCATCATAATTATCATGTTCAATTTTATTTGCCTTTTTAAATGCTTGCCAATACTCATAAATTGTCATATGAACTCTCCTTCAAGAATTTAATCTTCTGCGTTTAATATATCTAAGAACAACTCACCATATTTTTCCAATTTACTTTCACCAACACCTTTAACATCCAACATATCAGTTAACGTTTCCGGCATAACCTCACACATTGAATATAACGTTTTATCAGAGAAGATAACAAATGGCGGTACACCTTGTTCCTCTGCTAATTCGCGACGTAATTGTCTTAATTCTTCAAATAGTTCATTATCTTCAGGTAATGCTTGTTTAACTTTTACAGCCATTTTACGTGTAACTTTAGTTTCACCTTTTAAGACGCCAACTCCTTCTGCAGCAAGTTGCAGAACCGGATATTGGCCGCTTGAAGCCTGTAAAAAACCTGACGCAACTAAATAATCAATCAATCCAGAAACTTCCTTCTGCGATTGATCTTTCATCAGTCCATACGTAGGTAATTCATCAAATCTAAACTGCATCACCTTTTGGACTTTTGAACCTGTTAAAACTTGTGCGACTAACCCTTTACCAAAATGTTCACCCATCCGTTTTACACATGATAAAACCTTTTGGGCATCAATCGAAATATCTTGTGCATCTCGTGTATCCAAGCAATTGCCGCAACGGCCACATTCTGGTGCTTCATCGCCAAAATAATTCACAATTGTCTGTTGTAAACACTGTTGCGTGTTTGCGTATTGCGTCATTTCTTGTAATTTTAAATACTCATGTTTTTTATTAACATCATCCATTTCAGATTGGTCAATGAAAAAATGTTGAATCTGAACATCTTTTAAATTAAAAAGTAAAATTGCTTCACTTGGCAAGCCATCTCGTCCAGCACGTCCGGCTTCTTGATAATAAGCTTCTAAACTACCAGGTATCTGATCATGGATTACAAATCGAACATTACTTTTATCAATTCCCATCCCAAATGCATTCGTCGCAATCATTACCTGAACACGATCGTACAAGAAGTCTTCCTGATTCTGACGACGTTCATCTTCTTGCAACCCGCCGTGATACATCGCCACTTTAATCTTAGCTTTTTTTATTAATTTCGTTAACCGTTCGACTTCTTTACGCGTACTTGCATAAATAATACCAGATTGTTGTTTCTGTCCCTTTAAATACTCGAGTAAGAAACGATCACTATTTTGATCTTTAACGACTTGGAAGGCTAAATTTTCACGTGAAAACCCAGTTTTAACTTCATGTATAATCGATAATCGTTGCATAATATCCGCAGCTACTTGAGTTGTCGCTGTCGCTGTTAATGCAATAATCGTCGGATTCGAATTCAAACGTTGAATCGTTTCCGTTAAGCGTAAATAACTAGGACGGAAATCGTGCCCCCATTGTGAGATACAGTGCGCTTCATCAATAGCGACAAGATCAATTCTTAATTCCGCTAAATCTGCCATAAAACCATCAGAATCTAATCGTTCTGGTGACACATAAAGTAACTTAACTTCACCACGAGCAGCTTGATTAAAGCGTTCACGAACCTCCGTGTAATCTAGCGTACTATTGATAAAGGTTGCTGGAATGCCATTTTCATTTAAAGCATCAACTTGATCCTTCATTAAAGAAATTAAAGGAGATATCACTAACGTTAGTCCATCTAATATAAGTGCTGGAATTTGGTAACATAGCGATTTTCCGCCGCCTGTAGGCATAATAGCTAAAACATCTTCACCCGTTAGAATACGATCAATAACTTCTTTTTGACCTTGGCGAAAATTGTCGTACCCAAATTTTTCTTTTAAAACTGATTGTGGATTCATATAATCCTTTCTCTTTGCTCATTTTCTCAGATAATTCTATGTCTTTAAATTATAGCATAGGTTAAGACGCCACAGATGTTTTAGAAAGTGTTTTAATGACCGCTTCAACATCACCCAAATCATTCATTAGTCCCGCGGGATTTTGTTGAGCTGCCCTAAGTTTAGTCATATAATCAACGACAATTGTCGAATCACTAACACTACTTGTGTCTTCAATTCGATAATAAAGATAGTGAATTGAATTAACTTTAGGTTCAAGGATAACGCTTAGATACCAAGTGTTATCTCCAATTTCAATAGTTGCCGTTTCCTTAAAATGACCATATTCTTCTTGTAATTTGCCTTGAATTTGTCCAATCTCAATTGGAACCGTGGCAGGCATTGGTCCTCCAGAATACGCATCTGACGTATTTAATTGTACCTTAGTGCCACGTACTTTCGAATTTTTAAGATTAAATACAACTTTCATATTTGATGCATCTTTGGACCCTTTTTTAATGGTCCAATCAGCGGGTGTAGCATAATTTTTATGCGGTAATATAGCATCACCACCGACGACTATTTTTGCTTGGACTGGTAAGCCATTTGTTCCTGCGTTAATTTTGTATTTTTGGGTTAATTTTATATTTTCTGTCGGTTGAATTCGACTGATTTCTGCCCAACTAGCCGGTTGTGTATCTTTAACTTGAATTAATGTTTTAAATCCTAAGATACCTAAAAAAACTACCATCAAAAAACCGATTGATATTAACATATTTTTCTTCATGCCAAAAATCTCCTAACCTGTTACGCCTCTATTATTAAAGCTTTTTCTCGTAGTATATCGCTAATATTATTGAAATGATTATTATATTCGTATACAAAAAGAAAAGTAGTGCACCAATCCATAATAACGTACTTACTTTTAGAAATGCCCACAAAATGATAAACCCAAACGCTAGAATTAAAATCATGCTATTCATAATTTTTCCAATCATTGCGTTCACAGACTGATCAATTAACTTATTTCGTTCATCCACATTCTCCAGCTGTTCTTCTTTCAGTCCTTTTTTAGAAAAAGTTATATAAAATTGATAGGCCGCAATTCCAAATGATAAGACAACATTAATAAATGATCTAATCAATTTTGACCAATCAAAAGCATCTTTAAAATCTAAGTTCATTATCCAAATTGAGGCAATCCCCACAAACATAAAAAATAAACCTACAAAAAAATGTCGATAACTATAGATTTTCATTTTAATTCTCCTCCATCTCTAAATTTTCCTTTAGCTGAAATAACGCTTCAATCTGACAATCAAACAATAAACTCAAACGATAGGCCAACATTATAGATGGCTTATATTTACCTTTTTCAAGTGAGATAATTGTTCGACTAGAAACTTGAACTTTCTCAGCTAACTGTTCCTGTGTTAATTCAAGCTTAGTTCTGTATTCTTTAACTTTATTTTGCATAATGAACACCTTTCAATATGAAATATACTTCATGTGAAGTTAACTTCATAATATAATAATTATTTTCTTAAGTCAACTAGCTGATTATTTCTGGCACCAAGCATATCAATATAAATTTCTATTTATTTATACTATAATTAAATAAACATCGTCAGATTAACTAATTTAATAATCTAACGATGTCTTTTAACTAAATAAAACGTTTTAAAAAGGAGGATTAAGCATATGGTTCAATCATACAAAAATTTCTGGGAAAATATTTTTAATTTTTCTGACACATCGAATAGATCAGACTATTGGTGGCCTACGATTATTAATAGTATTCTAGGAGCAATTATTATTTATTTTTATACGTCACTCGTTGGCCATCCTATCGATTCGATTTATAATTTTAGTGAACTTACTTTTATGACAAGTCGAAATATTGTTATGTTTATCGTCTGGATTGCAAACTTTGCTGTTTCAGTTCGTCGTTTACATGATACTGATCGTTCTGGTTGGTGGATTTTAATCCAATTCGTTCCATTAGTCGGTAGTATTTGGTTCTTTATTTTAATGGTTTTACCCAGAAAATCAAATCGCTGGGGTTAAATTATATTGATACTCGATTATTAATAAGAGGTGCTGATAAAATTTATCAGCACCTCTTTTGTTTACGGAAAATTAAAAAGATAGCACTGTAATCGACTAACTTGATTACCGCTCTATCTTCATTTTTCAAAAAATAATCCACCCTGATTAACTAAAACATCTGCTACAGGTGTCTCTATTCGTTTATTAAGCACCATTTTTTTCGTCTCTGTTACATATTTTTTAAAATTCATTGTTTGTAAATGAGCTTGGTAATCCTCGTCACTCCGGTAAATTTCAACGAAAATCCATTGATTTAAATCTCCATCTACAGAAGCAATGTATGTCACTAAGAGTCCTGCTTCATTTTCAAATGATTGTTTCATAGTATTCAATGAAACTTCTCTAAATTCTTTAACCCTATTCGGCTCTATTTCAATACTTGTTACTTTGAGTATAGCTCTGTCAGGCTTCAATTCATGCAAGGCTGTTGTTTTTTCTAACAGTAATTCTGGGGATAAATTAATCATCGATTTTTCAATTACTGCCTGAGATGCGATATTACTAAACATTTTAAATTGAGCCGAATTTGCATGTTTTTGATATTGATCTTCGTCTTGATAAGATTCAATCACAATATTTTCAGTACCCGCCTCATCCAAATGTACACTGTACATCGCCAAAGTTCCTTTTTCTTGCTGAATTGAGGTCGTTAAATTAATCATCCCTGCTTTTTCAAATCTTTCACGATCAGATAGCTTAATTTTAAGTTTGAATAGTCTTAATAATGGGGCATTCTTAAGTTCTATCATTTATTCACCCAATCCCATCAAACGATTATAATTTCCATAATTAATCAGGGCTCGATCATCTTTCGAAAGATTCAACTGATCTAAAGCTTCAATTATGGCATCCGTTGCTCCAGCTGGCGCAATCCCTAACGGTGCATCAGTTCCAAACAGTACGTGGCTAACACCATAATAATCAATTGCTAACCCTAATGCTTTAGGATTGCCCAATAATGCAGTATCTACATAGAAACGTTTAAAATCAGCTGCCTGTTCTGGTGATAGAATATGGTTAATTCGTTCAGCAAAATAAGGCACCATTGCCCCAGCATGATGAACAATTACTTTAAGTGTAGGATAGTCATTAAAAATTCCTGACTGTACTAATTGCAACATTGCTTGCGCTAGTTCATATTCCCAACTAAAAATAATATTATTGTCTGGTTTACGATCATCAAAAATTGGGTGTAACAGAATTGGGATATTTAATTGTGCAGCCATTTCAAAAATAACCCGGTATTCCTTTGCAGCAATACTTTTTCCAAGGGCACGCGTAAATAACTGAATGCCAACTAATTCTGAATTTTTTAGCACTTGTTCTTTTATAATACGTGTTGCTTCATCGATGTTATTTAGAGGTATCATTGCAATACCCGCTTTAAACAAGTCTGCATTTTGTTGAACCATTTCAATTATTTCGTTATTAGCTTGCCAGCATAATGCCGCTGCTTGTTCTGGCCCTACGTAGTCCTCAGGATTCACGTTGACTGCTGAGATAACTTGTTGGACATTTCTGTTCCGTAATAGGCGTCTTTGTTCAATATCAATCAATATGGGATGTTTAATAAATGGCATTTTTTCTGGCAAGTTCGGCTGAATAGCTAACATCTCGTTATAAAAATGTGGTGGTAAAACGTGTGCAAAAACATCAATACTTGTCATTAACTTTTCCCTCCTACAACCTAATTTAGGTTTCTTTAATTTAGCTGATTATCTAATACTAGGCAAAAATGCTAAAATAGCCTGCTCATTCCTCTCACCTAATATAAAAATTTTCTTATTTTAATGGCTCTAATTGTTTGATAACTTTGGCGGGCACGCCGCCCACTACTGTATTGTCAGGAACATCTTTTGTCACCACTGCACCAGCTGCTACAATCACATTATCCCCAATATGAACGCCACCAATAATCGTGACATTTCCACCTATCCACACATCGTTTCCAATTGTAATTGGTTTAGTATAAGTAATTAAATAACGACTACCATCTTGTCTTTTTCCAAAACGTTTTGTTGCATCTAATGCATGTTCACCACAATATAACTTCGTGTCTGGCGCGACAATGACACGATCTCCTAATGTGATTTTGTTTGAATCTTGAAATGTACAATTACCGTTAATAAAAACATCATCACCAACAGTGATATGTTTACCATAAACTGTATTAAATTGACCATTAATAACGAGTCCTTCCCCAGATTTCCCTAACAACTCGTGAATTGCTGTTGCTCTTTTCTCTAGGTCAGTTGTCGTATTGATTATAGTGACTAATTCTTTACCCGCCGCAATCATACCCTGTAATTCTGGGTCGCGATAATCATAATCTTGACCTGCCAATAATTTTTCATGTTCTGTCATCATTTTGCCCCTCCATTCACTATTTGACGCCCTTTTCTTCCTTAATAATTCAATTGTATTATACTACTTAAATTAACTGAACTAAATTCAAAAGATTCGGTTCTAGTGATATTAAAAAAGAGCCAACCTAATTGTATTTACCCAATCAGGTTGAACCCTCTTACTTCACAATATTATTTTCAAACTTCTTCAACAACTGTTGTCGTTTTTCAAGTTTCATTCCTTGAACTGCAGCAAAGTTAAACCATTTCAACTGGTTAAACCCCATCTTCCGGAATGTTCCCCTAAATACCATTTTAGTCACAGGATTTCCAAAGATAGTTCGATAAATCCAACCTGGTGTTGACATAGTTGTAACCATTTTAACTTTCTTTAAATGAACCATCTCATTTTTAAATAATTTTTTATTTTCCTGCTCTGTATAAAGAATCCCTTTAGCAATAACTTTGTCAAAGAATCCCTTCATCATAGCTGGCATAGATTCCCACCAGATTGGAAAAATAAAGACAAGCTCATCTGCAGCCATGAGGCGTTCTTGATAATTCGCCGTCATAGAATCCGTTGGTATCTTCTTACGCCAAGATATTAGGTCTTCTTGGTGCATTACAGGATCAAACCCATCTTTATGCAAATCAATTACGTCCACAATACAGCCCTCTTTTTCATACGCTGCTTTAGCACTAACTAGTAATGCCGCTGAATAACTCCTATTGTGCAATTCATTGTATCCAGCGTCTGCAGTGTAGGGATGATCAAATATAATACAAATTTTTTTCATGTTCAATAACCTCTTTTAATTAGTTTAATAAATTTTCCGACTTTAATGACTTTATATAAAATACTTCAAGTGTCATTTATCTTTCTTGCTATAAGTGTTACATTTGTTACACTTATATTAATCATTTATCGCGTGATTTACAAGATACAAAATCGTGTTATTTGTTACACTTCAAGGAGATATAAAAAATGACGGAAAATAACCAAGCAAAATTAAGTAAAAATTTGATTATTGATTCTTTAATTGACTTATTAAAAATAAAATCTTATCAAGAAATCACAATAACTGAAATCACAAAAAAAGCCGGAGTTGCCCGGCTGACTTTCTATCGTAATTTTGAAAATAAGGACGCGATTTTACTAACTCGGTCCGATTACTTATTTGACCAGTTTTACGCCGAACTCAAGTCCAATCAAACAGAAATTAGTTTGAAAAACATTTTCAAGCTAGCTTTTAACTATTGGCATAATGATTCTGAATTTATGGATATCCTAATTAAAAATGATATTGTTTATTTATTGGAAGATTCTTTTTATACTTATTTTGAAAAGATTCTTAAAGATACGCCTAGTATCAGTCGGCTAAATAATACTCAAAAAACGTTCATTCTTGGTGGCGTTCTACGAACGATGTTGCAATGGATTAGTAGTGGTAGTCCTGCTACAGCTGAAGAAGTTACTGCAGATATATTGGAATTGATTCAGTAAAAGTATGCTAGATTTTAATGATTAAAAAAATAGCCCAGATATTTATCTGAGCTAAGTCTAAACCTCTATTTAAAAATCTTAGGACCCTTACGCATTTTAGTACGATCATTTCTAGCAGTAGCCTTCTTATTGAAGTTTCCGCCATCAGTTTGTTTCTTTTTGATAATTTCTAGCATTTTATCTCTATCAGTCTTTGCTTTATCAGCCATTAATGTTTCCTCCTTGCTCTATTAATTAACAATTTCTTTCAAAGTTAAAGATTCATATTATGAATACATGCCTTCAAATAAAGTTGATCTTTTATTATTCAACTTACGTCGATTTTAATTCTGTATGCCCCGCTAATCAGTATACAGTTAAAATAACTATGCTCTTAACAGTATATCATTACGACTATCTTGATATCAATAGACGTATAAATTGGATGCCTTTAATTAACCATTCACTAATAATGTTCAATCTCAACGAATTTTGTTCCAACCTTTTCAACGAATTCTTTATCATGATCAATGATTAACATCGGTGGTTGAAAAGCCAGAATAACATCTTGAATTTGTTGACGCGTGATAACATCTAGATAATTAAGTGGCTCATCCCAAATATATATATTTGCTGGTTCAACCAACGAACGACTCAAAGCCACTTTTCTCTTTTGGCCCATGCTCATTTGACTGATATCTTTATCAAATTCATAACGTTCAAAACCAAGTTTTCTTAATGTATCCAACATTAAAGAATAAGAAACATTTTTTTCTGCAGCGAATTCTTGTAAAGAACCAGATAAACCATCAAAATTTTGCGGTAACCAGCTCACTTTTAAAGGTGTTGCAAATTTGTATTGCCCTTGATACTTTAATTGACCTAGTATAGCAGCGATAACGCTCGATTTACCAGAACCATTTTCACCCTGAAGAATAACGCGCTCTCCCATCTTTAATTTAAAATCTACCGGTTTATTTACCGGCAATTGTTTACGAAATGCTGATAAGCCAATTACCTCTAGTAAAGTCTTATCTGACACTAATTTTTCAAAATTCAACGTTAAAAGATCTGCCACATCAATATTCTTAAGTAAAGATTTTTTCTCTTCTACTGCTTTATCGGCACGTTTTTTAATACTTAGTACCCGTTTCATAGATTTAGCTGCCTTGTGGCTAATAAATCCTCTGTCTGTCGCACCAGATACTTTCGCCTCAGTCTGATTAGCCCAACCCGATTTTTTCCGTGAAGCACCTTCTAATCGTTTAATATCATGTTGTAATTTTTCTTTTTCATTATATTCCCAATTATTTCGTGACGTATTTTCGTCAGCCCACGTATTATAATTACCCTTAAATTGACTGATTTTAGCGCGATCAATTGAAATAACATGATCAATAATATTATTTAAAAAATAACGATCATGACTGATTAAAATAAATCCTTGTTTTTGTCTTAGATAATCAGAAATAATTTTTCGACCGTTTTCATCTAAATGATTAGTCGGTTCATCTATTAATTGAAATTTACCTTCGCCAACAAATAAGCTGGCTAATAATATCTTAGTTTGCTGTCCTGGACTTAATTGATTAAATGGTTCCGTCAATAATTTTTCAGATAGTCCAAGTTTATCTAATTCGATTAAAATTTGCCACTGATCATAGTCTTGTAAGTCTGTGATACTCTTGATAACCAGCCACACTGACTCTTCTGGTTTAACAACTGTTTGAGGAAAATACTGAAATTCTAAATCTGTTCTAATCTTTCCTTGGTACTGTAATTGATTTTGTAAAATTCTAAATAAAGTCGTTTTTCCGCGACCATTTCTACCAATTAGACCTAACTTCCAGCTGGCATCTAATTGTAAATCAACATTTTTAAAAATTGGTGCTAATTGTCCATCATATTGAAAACTTAATTGTTTAATTTGTATTGTTCCTATAGTAATTACCTCATTTCTTTGTGAGGTCGACCGCTAAACTATCCATTTGATTCTACAAAAAAAGAGCATACAGTTATATGCTCTTCAATCGTTATCCATCAAAAAAAGTGGTTCTTTCAGATGTGAAAAAGAATTGATATTGCAAACCGTTTGAATAGTCAACATGCATAAAAAGACACACTTCGTCCCTTGTTTAGTCGACAGTTATTCGATTAACGATTTGTATTTACCAATGCACTTCACACTCCCTGTTTATTAATTATTTACAGTCTACTATAGTTATGGTAGATAGGCAAATTAATCAAATGTGATATTAAATTGGTAAGCAATATCCTTCATCGCATCAATTTGATAGTCATCCTCAACATCACTACCCCAACTATCAATACCACCAACACCTCGAACGGCGCCTAGAATCGATAAAACGGTACGATGTTCCGCTGGTAATTCGCTATGATGTGTCGCATTTTCTAATTCTTCAGCTGTATAAGGTAAACAACTAAACGCAATTGGTTGATCAACCGCACTGAATGTTAAACCCGTTTCAGAAGCCTGTTGCATACGATTATCCAGAACAGACTGTCGATAAACAGTTACCCAATCATTTTGCATATGCACACCACAATCTTGCGGAACTAAGTATGGTGTCACTGGTAACCCTTGAACTTCATATCGGCCTGGAATTCCTCCGGCCATTCTATCTGGATAAGTTTCTCCTGATAATCCTTGGTAACAAAAACGAGTCGCTGGTGTGGGCATAATAAATCGCAACCCAAAAACAGGTAATGAGGGTAATCCAGCTTTTCCTTGGTATGAAACTGCAACATTCATTTTTCCGGTTGCTTCAACAGTATAAGTGACCGTCACTTGCGTTTGCGGCACAGTCAGTGTGTTATAGATATAACTTATAGCCACTTTTTCAGCGACTTCATGGTTAGTGTAACGATTATTTTCTGGTGCAATCGGTAACGCAATTGGTTTACCATTAATAGCAACTTTAACTGATTGACAATTACTGAATTGATCAGCGGCCAACCACATCCCTGACTTTACTGGAAACTGACTCCCCTGATCGTTATCCGTTGTTGCACGCCAAAAAGTCGGTTTTGGTGAGCGATAAAGCCACTCTTTACCTTGAATTCTAAAAGATTCTGGGCCACCCGTTTGATAGGAGAAAATATAATGAAAATCATTTCCTTTTAAACCGAGTGTGACATCTCCGTAAATGACAGTTAACTGCTTATTTATCTGTGCCATAATAGTATTTTACCTCCTGCATTGCTGGTTTTTCATTACGTGTGGCAAAAACGAGTCCATCACCCGAAAATGCATAATCAGATGGTCGATCATCAAAATCGCCACCATAACGCAACTCATTTTGACCTGTGACGGGATCTTCAACTAACAATGCTTGATCGATAAAGTCCCAGATGAAACCACCTTGATAGGATTCATATTGTTGTAATAAATCAATATATGATTTCATCCCGCCCAATGAATTACCCATATCATGCATATACTCACACAAGATAAATGGTTTTTGTGGTGAATTTTCTAGATAGTCTTTAATTTCGGCTGGTGTTGCATACATCCGACTTTCAACATCTGAAATGACATCTTTGTATTCAGGCGCACGGAAAACACCTTCATAATGAACTAAACGTGTCGAATCTTTTTGTTTATAGTACTCATTCATTTTCGCTAAGACACTGCCGGCGTATGATTCGTTACCCAATGACCAAAATAAAACTGAGGGATGATTTTTAAATAACTCAAAATTACTTTTAGCGCGGTCTAAAACGGCTGCTTCCCATTGATCCGATGAGCCGGGCACATTCCAAGAAGGCTCAACTTCACCCATTTTCTGCCAAGAACCATGTGATTCTAAGTTGGTTTCAGCCATCATATAAATACCAGCCTGATCACAACGATTGTAAAAAGATAATCGATCTGGATAATGTGACGTCCGAACTGCGTTAATATTGTTACGTTGCATACAGTCAACATCCCAAGCTTCATCATTATCTGAAATGGTTCTTCCTGATTTAGGGTTCCACTCATGACGATTAACACCATTGATAATTAATCGTTCACCATTTAATAACATCACGCGATTCTTAATTTCAATTTTGCGAAAACCAACTGGTTGTTGGATAATTTCAATTAATTGCCCATCAGCATCTAAAATTTCTAATTGTAATGTATATAAATAAGGCCGGTCATTCTGCCAAGCAGTCACTGGTTGTGCTAAATTGTAGTGTTTTTCGACATCTGACCCACTCATTAATTCATCGCTAAATAACACCGCATCTTGGTCTTTGAATGTGACACGGACACGTTGTTCTGCCCCACTAAAATGAAGTTGTAAATCTACTTGTCCTGTTTTTTGTCCACTATCGTAATCAGGAATCACCCAAAAATCATCTAAATGTGTTGCAGGTTGTGCTAACAGTGTCACATCACGAAAAATTCCGAAGAAACGGAAAAAGTCTTGGTCTTCAATGAAGGCTGCAGAACTTCGTTTATGCACTTCAACTGCCAAACAATTATCCTTATCTTTTAAATAAGGTGTCAGGTCAAATTCGCTTGGTGTAAAACTATCTTCTGCGTATCCTAGAAAATGTCCATTCAACCAGACGTACATTGCCTGTTCAACACCTTCAAAACGGATAATAACGCGTTTATTTTGAAGAGTTGGTTCCAAGTCAAAATGGTTTAAATATGAACCTACTGGATTATATTCTGCATCACTAAACATTCCAGCATACTGATTTAAATCAGTATCTGAAAAAGCAGGTCGTCTATATTCATGTCCTTCCCAAGGATACATCGTATTAATATAATGTAATTGCTCATATCCTGATAATTCAATATGCTGTGGTACTGGAATTGTGTCAAATTGTTCTGCATCAAAGTCAGTCTGATAGAAATTTTTTGGTCGACTTGCTGCATTAGTGCTGTAACTAAATTTCCAAGTTCCATTCAAAGATTGTTCAAATGAACTTTTTTGTTGTAACATTTCTGCTTGAGTTGCATAGTACTTATGATCACTGTGAGCTGGTACCTGTCCAACACGAAAAACGGTTGGTGTATCTAGCCATTCAATTTCTGGTGTCATCTGTTTGCCTCCGTTTTATATAAAAGCGTTTTCATAATTAAGTATATGTTTTCTTTTGGAGGTTGTCAAAAAGCATTATAAAATTGAGACAATAAAAAAAATTAGATTTAAGTGAAAATACGGTAATCTCATTTTTATTTTGTGTAAAATTGATTAACTTCTTCCTTTGGGCCTTTTAATTGATTTTTGCAGTAAGTTTCAGTATCGATTGCTGTATTAATCCTTCTGCAAAAATGAAAAAATGTAAAGGGAGGAGAAATCGTTTATATACCCTTTACTTTTCTTTGTGTTTTAGCTAGGTTATTATCAGTAGTTGCTCCCAAAACCCAACGAATATTCCAAATAGAAGGAAATATCTTTAAATTTTAAATACAATAAAAAGGCTCTGTACTATCTGTTGTTGGGACTAGTGTAAAAACTATTACTGATGACAGTTTTTTTGTATAATAACAAAAAAAAGCCAAAAGTCATAAGACTTTTGGTTACGAGTTCATCCATGTTCATTATCCCTCAACCACCACAGATGAATTAATAAGAAAGATGGAACTCTCCGCATGCCTAATCATACTAAATTTTGGCTTAAAATAAAAGACAGTAGTCTAACGATTGTTGATTATCAGTCTTCTAATGACGGTGTCACTCGATTTAACCGTGTTCTTGATTACCAGCCGAAGGGATTGTCCAAATTGTGATATTAAAAACGAAGGACAGATTATCAGGTATAGTTGGCGTCAAACACCCATACGCTACCCTAAATTTTTTGGTAAATGTATCATTTTATCACTCAAACGAAGATACTTTAGCTGTCATGAGCGGCAGTCATACTTCCTTGTCCAAACAAGTGTGGTTCCTAAAAATTGTACGATTTCCAATCTATCTAAACAGCTCTGTTTAACTAAATTAGCGGAATCCGTTTCTTTAACTCATATTGCTAATGAAATTTCGAATCCTGATTCCTTTGTAGGTCGTATTTTAATGACCTTTGAACGTGATTTTAAACCTAATTATAAATTTTTACCTAAAGTACTCCTACTTGACGAAGTCAAGAGTACCAAATCAGCTACAGATGCCATGAGTTTTGAATTTATGGATGCTAGTAACCATGAATTAATCAAACTTTTATCTTTTAGAAGATTCTATCAAATAGAACGTTATTTTTATCGTTACTCAGCTGCAGCTAGAAAAAACGTGAAAATTATCGTAACTGATATGAATTATACCTATCCTAAACTAGCCAAAGAAGTCTTTCCTAACGCGATTGTCATCATAGATACCTTTCATATTATCAATTCAGTGAATCGTGGATTCACTAAAACTAGAATTAGACTGATGAAAGAACTTTCAAAATCATCACAAGACTACAAAGCACTAAAACGTTACTGGAAGCTCCTGTTAAAACCTTCTGAAACCTTAGATTTTAAAAATTTCAAGAAATGGACTTATTTCCCATACCTAACAACAGAAACAAATGTCGTTGATCATTTATTAGCGATTCATCCTGAACTAAATAAATCATATGAACTCATGAACCAAATAAGATCAACCATTCGGTTGAAGGACTGGAAATCTTATGATTTTACAGTTAGAAACACCGAAAGGTGTTCTGAAGAAATGCTTAAAAGTATTGAAACGTTGCTTTGTCACCATTCTGAGATTAAAAATAATTTTGGCTATTATTATACTAACGGTCCTTTAGAAGGAATAAACAATAAAATTAAGGTCATTAAACGCGTTGGTTTTGAATTTAGAAATTTTCGTAGATTCCGAACTAGAATATTTTATACACTTAAAATCCATACAAAAAAACACCTCACAAATTGCTTTGTGAAGTGCTTCAAAATATCGATATAAATATATATTAGCGTTTTGAGAATTATCGATTAATACTTCATGGAATCTTATCTATTTGAATCCACTTGTATCAATACTTTACAATATTGAAAAAGGAACAACATTGAATAAAATCCATAATACGAGATAAAATTAACACCATAAAATAGACTAGTCAAGACACCATTAATGGTGTCTTTTTTTATGCTTTACACACTCTCTACCCATTTAATATATGTCTAATCAATTTCTATTTCAAGATTTCCAGTAACGCTTTAGAGATACGCATTCTATCATCTGTGGTCATGCTTTTCAATCTGTTAATTAATTCGGGCGTATAAATGTCGTTAAAATCATTACTCATTAATATATCAGCCAAATTTAATTGTAAGGCATTCAGAACTAGTTCCAACTTTCTTGTACTCGTATCGTCTAATTGTCCTCTTTCGAGTCGAGCCAAATAGCTGGCGGATACGTCCGCCATTTCTGCCAATTCTTCAATTGTAAGTCCTAATTCTTTTCGCTTTTTCCGAATGAAAGTGCCCACAAGTATAATCATAAATCGCTCCTATTTATCCATATGTTTAATGATAAATTAAGTGCGCACACTTTCAAAGCTCTCAGTATACCTATAAAGTTACATAAAAAGGTAGTATTGAGTATATTTTTGAGATAAAATATATCATGTGAAGATAGTGCAAGATATAAATTACTTTTTTGGGGGAGGAGATTTTATAGGGATCGTTTGGTAAAGGTTGGTTAATAATTCGTTCAAAGAAAAGGGAGAAAATTATGAATAAAGAAGAACTTTTAGATTTTTTAATGGCAAAAAGAAGTGTTACAGCGGGAGCTGCAGTTATCCAACAACAAATTCGTGAAGCAGAGGCTAAGATTGAAAAAGGTAAGAAAAAATTTCGAGGAATAATCATCGCATTAGTCGTTTTAATTGTTCTTTTTATGATTACTAGTCAGACAAGTGCGGCGATGCCATTCATCATTGCTGTTATCGCGCTATTTGCTTTTAAATATTTTGTTTATATTATGCCGGGTAATGAATCTAAAACACAAGCCTTAGCAGACTTGGACGCTGAAATGGCAAATGAAGATTATATTGCAGGCAAGCAAGGATTCCCAGAGAAATTCTACAACTATTTCGATATTTTTCGTCTTTGGAAATTAATTGATGAAACTCGGGCACGTGATTTGCAAGAAGCCTTTAACATTTTAGAAACACAACAATTCCAAGAAACTCAACTTTCAATGCAGGAAGAAATGAGAGGCTTACAACAAGATATTGCCTCAAATGCACGCTTGGCAGCTATGTCCTCAACCGTCAGTGCATTTAATTCGTTCAGAAAATAAGATTTATTATATTAAATTTATAAAAATGGAGAAAAAATGTCAAAAAAAGCAAATATTATTACCGGTGTCAGTATAGTAGCTATAGTTATTATTGTGGCTATGTTTATGATGGGCAATTCAAATAAGATGGATGGAAGCTATATTTCCGACATGGGTGGTTCCAAATTTGAGTTGAAGTTTAAAGGAAACACTGTGACTAAAGTTGAAACTGATAAAAAGTCAGACCAAGGTACTTATGAAATTGAAGACGGTAAACTTACCATGAAATTTGATGATTATACAATGAAAGCTAGTTTAGACAAAGATAAAAAAACATTTACACTTAATTCCGTAACTGGTTCACAAATGATGGGCTTCGGATTTTTATTAGAGGGGTTAAAATTTGAACAGGTTGCTAAATAATTATTAATTTATTGGGAGGATATTTTATATTATGAAAAAATCAAACATTACTTTATTATCAAGTGCATTAATCGCTGGAGTTACTGTCGTTGGTGCTACAACAACGGCAAACGCTGCAACAACTACACCCGACTCAACTGAAACAACTCATACTCAAACAGTTCAATCTAACAGTCAAAAATTAGATGACGATATTAAAGACGCTCAAACTGACGTTGATAATGCCAAAGATACAGCTGACAAAGATCAAAGTGCTGCTGATACTTCTAAAGACACAGCCGATGCTTCTAAAGACAATGCTGGTCAAACTGAAGAAAATGCTAATCAATCACAAGAAGATTTAAACAGTGCTGTTGATAATCAACAAAATGCGCAAAATACTGCTGATAACGCAACTGATGAATCTATCAATAACGCTCAAGATGCAGTTGACGAACAAGACAAAACAAATAACCAATTAGGTCAAGACGTTGATAACGCTAAAACAGATGTTGATAAAGGTAAAACAGATGTCGATAATGCTCAAACTGGCGTTGATGAAGCCCAAAAAGGTGCTGACCAATCTGATAAAGATGCTGATAAAGCTCAAGAAAACGTTGATAATGCTCAAAATAACCTTGATGGCAAAGGTTCAGCCGAAGCCGACAAGAATTTAAGCAATGCCAAAGATAACTTGGATCAAGCTCAAACAACTGAAGACAATGCTCAAAAAGGTGCTGACCAAGCTGACAAGAATATTGCTGACGCACAAAACAATGTTAATAACGCTCAAACTGGCGTAACTGATGCTAACAAACAACAAAATGATGCTAAAGCTAAAGCTGACGCTGCTCAAAAAGCTAAAGATACTGCTCAAAAAGCATTAGATGATGCTAAGAAACAACAAGGTAATCATCAAGCTAACCAAAATCACATCAACTTAAGCCAAGACTACATTAATGCCTTAAAGGCTTATTCAGATGCTTCATCAGCTGACGCTAATTATCAAGATGTCATTGACAGTTTAACAGCTGCAACTGAAAAAGAATGGGCATTAAATGGCGGCTACATTTCAAATGACCAAGATAAAACTGTTCATATTAACAACCAATCAGATTTAAACAAATATCTTGATGACTTAAATGAATATGCTAAACAATTATTAAATGAAGTGCGTGACCGTTTTGGTAGCACACAAGTTGAAGTCTCAGAAGGTTCTAAAAAATTAGGTCAATCAATCGGCGATGCTTATACATCTAAGAATAACGATCCTGATGATGGTCATGACAATGCATTAAACAACAGCATTGCTAACGGTATGGGATTAACATACTTAACACAACAAGATATGAATACTATCTTCGATAAATCATCTGAAAATGGTTGGAATCTTAGTCTTGATGCTTTCAAGAAATCTATCTATGATTCAATGAATGCCTTCTTATTCAATGGGGGTGAATGGGGCCATGCCGTAAGTGTTGCTGGCATTATGGCAACATATACACCTGCCAATAACACATGGTTCGGTCTTGGCTTCGGTCAATTTAAACAATCTAACGGTAATATCTTCTTAACAAGTTTCTTTAACTTTGTTGATGACTATGATGTTAACGACGCTTCTAAATTTAGCACTACACCTGTTGAATCTGGAACTGTCAGTCAAGCTCAAATTGATAAATTAGCAAGCGACGTTACTGCTAAAACAGCAACTTCAAAAACTGCTGATGCAGCTCTTGCAGCAGCTAAATCACAAACAGTTAAAGCTAACCAAGCCTTAGCTACAGCTAAAACTGCTTTAGCAACTGCTAAAACAAAACAAGCAACAGCACACACAGCCTTAACTAAAGCACAAAACGATGTTAAAACTGCTACTGTAGCTGTTAAAAATGCACAAACAGTTGTTGATGATTTAAATGCATCAATGCCTCAAAAACAACAAGCTTTAAAAGATGCACAAGCTGCCTTAGCTACAACTAAAACAACACAAGCTCAAAAACACATGACTTTAGACGCAGCTAATGCTAAATTAGTTACTGCTAAAACTGCATTAAAAGATGCAACTGCTAAATTAAGTGCCGCTCAAGCAGCTTTAAAAGCTGGTCAAGACGCACTTGGCGAAAAAACAAATCATTTAGATGACTTAAAGAATGCTGAAGCTAACTTAGTTGACGCAACAAAAGCTGTTGAAGCTGCTAAAAAAGCATACGACGAGGCTGTTAAAGCTGCCGAAGATGCACAAGCTGCTTCCGTTGCTGACGATGCACAATATGCGAAGTTACAAGCAATCGCTGATGCATCTAAGAAAGCTTTAGACGATGCACAAGCTGCATTAGCTAAATTACAACATGAAAAAGACATCGAAGATGCTTTGAACAATGTTGACAAACCATCAACTGGTACTGATAACGATTCTGGTTCACATACTGGTCATGTAACAGGTTCAGACAATGGTTCAGATAAAGGTAACGTAACTGGTTCTGTTGTTGCTAAAGGTAGTGAAACAGCTAAAGACACGACTGACAACAATGGTATTGTTGCACCAAGCAATAATACATCAACATCACGTCTTAAAGCTGCTGATCATTCAGAAATCAATAACGCTAAAATATTAGGTGCTTCGGTATTACCACAAACTGACGAAACTAATTCGTCAGTCGTTTCAGTGATTGGTGCAGCTCTTGTTGGTGCCGTTAGTCTCTTTGGACTTGCAGGAACGCGCCGTCGTAAACACTAATTCGTTATTGTAAGGAGGAATTGAGATGAAGAAGCCTTTACTTGTAATGACTAGTATCGTAATGGTTGCTTTATTAACAGCGTGTGGGCAACAAAAGTCACAGTCTGAGCAAACAAGTCAGCCAAAACAAGTATCCGTGTCAGATAAGAAAAAGGCGCAGTCGTCAAAAAAAGCAGATACAACTAAAAAGACGCATACTAAAGAAGTAAATCAACCAAAAAAAGAATCCGTGTCAGATAAGAAAAAAGCGCAGTCGTCAAAAAAAGTAAATACGATTAAAAAGACGCCTGCCAAAGAAGTAAATCAACCAAAACAGATGAATTTAGATCAAATTCAAGTCAGTGATTACAGCAGTATCGTCGGTCAGTGGCAAATTGTGAAGTTAGAAGCACGGGGACGCGACTTACCACTTGATGATGTTCAGCCGTTAAATATTACTAAAGATAGTCTAGTGTCATCATCTTCGTTTACATTAAATAAAGCTGGCTTAAAAGATCAGAATGGGCTGCATGCGACGAAATTTGAAGTTGCTAATAATATCTTAACCGCCAGCTTAAGTAATGCAAGTGATGTTTCTATTAATTGGTCCGTCATGTTCTATCCCAAAGGGACTAGTCACGAATATGGTGTTAATACTGGTGAAGAAACGAACAAGCAGAATCTGATTGTTGTTTGGTCAAGTAGTAACTCAGTGACCGCGGTTTACAGCCAAAGTTAATATATATATAAATAGAAGGTCTACAATATCTGTTGCCAGTGATAGAAAAATCTATCACTGGCAACAGATTTTTTTGTATGACACTAAAAAGAGTCTCCTATGACAAATAATACTAAGGTTTTACTAAATATGAAATTTGCTGAAAGCACTCCTTAATCCAGCAGTCATCGGAGTTTATGGTACTTTAGATTACCTTCAAAAATGCCTGACACCCCTGCAGAGTTCTCAACATAATCAAATTGTTAGCTACGGATGGCGGGCATCTCTATTAGGCTACTACGTTATTCTAGTGGCCAACTTTAAGAAACTAACAATGAATTGAAACATATTAAACGTAATGCCTACGATTTCAGTAATTTTAGGAAACACATTTTCTTTGTAATGAGGATTATGTACATAAAAAAGGCGTTGTCACAAAGTGACAACACCCTCCATAATATATTCACCAACAATAGTTGCAATAGAACCAAAAATATTCACCAGTGACAACTGCAATATACCAAAAAAAACACCTCACAAATTGCTTTGTGAAGTGCTTCAAAATATCGATATAAATATATATTAACGTTTTGAGAATTGGCTTGCTTTACGAGCTTTCTTAAGACCTGGTTTCTTACGTTCTTTCATACGAGGATCACGAGTAAGTAATCCTGCAGATTTAAGAGCTGCACGGAAATCTGGATCTACTGTAAGTAATGCGCGAGCAATACCATGGCGAACTGCGCCAGCTTGACCTGAGAAGCCACCACCATTAGCGTTAACTAAAACATCATAACTACCTAATGTTTCTGTAGCGTTAAATGGTTGTAAGACTACTTCACGTAAGTTAGCAAATGGAATGTAATCTTCAATTGCTTTGTTGTTGATAGTAATTTTACCAGTACCTGGTACTAAACGTACGCGAGCTACTGAGTTTTTACGACGACCTGTTCCTGAATATACGACTTGAGCCATTTCAATTGCCTCCTTAAATTAAGTTTGTAATATCTAAAGTTTCTGGTTGTTGTGCTTGTTGATCATGTTCTGCACCACGATATACGTGTAATTTCAATGCTTGTTCTTTACCAAGAGTACCTTTTGGAAGCATACCTTTAACAGAGAAAGCAATCAATTTTTCAGGATCGTTGGCACGGAAATCACCAGCAGTACGAGTTTTTAAACCACCTGGATGATCTGTATGATGTTGGTATAATTTTCTGTCAGCTTTGTGACCAGTTAAACCAACCTTTTCTGCATTGATAACAATAACGTTATCACCAGTATCCACATTAGGTGTGAATGTTGGTTTGTTTTTACCGCGTAAGATAGAAGCAACGACAGTTGATAAGCGACCTAAAGAAATATCAGTTGCATCAATAACATACCATTTACGTTCTATTTCGCCTTTTTTTGCTAAATAAGTTGTACGCACGATTGTTTCCTCCGTTTTTTCATGTTGTTTGTTTGACACTCAAATAAGTTTCCGGGGCCTATCAGTGGGGCAAACAATACCATTTATAATATTAACTATTAAAAGTCAATTTGTCAATCTAATTTATGGGCATCCCACAAATAAATAACACCTTTTCAGATTTAAAATTGCCTTAGTATTCATATTGTCAATAACTTCTATATTACCCTAATTCGTCCGGATAATAAACCTTTTTTAAATATAATCCACTCGCCGGAGCTGTTTCTCGAGCTTGTTGTCGATCCTTTACTTCATATAACCGTAAAATATCATGAACCGGACGCCGGCCGTTCCCTATTTCTAGGAGTGTAGCGACTAAAATTCGGACCATATTGTACAGAAAGCCATTTCCATAAAATTCAAAAATAATTTCATGGTTTTCTTTATCTTCTCTCACGGTTGCCTCATAAATCGTCCGAACGTGATCTGTAACCTGGCTACCTGCCGCCACGAAACTAGAAAAATCATGTTCGCCAACTAAATCAGGTAATGCTTCTTCAATTTTGGCGATATCTATCTTGTATTTATAATGACCCGTGTAGAAGCGTTTAAATGGGTCGGTAAATTCACCTTGAGAAACACGATACATATATCGTTTACCATGCGTACTATAGCGTGAATGAAAATCATCACTGACAAGTTCGGCTTTTTTAACTTGAACATCCAGTGGCAATAAACTGTTCAATGCTCTCATCATGCTAGTTTCCGGAATTTCATGCATGAAGTCAAAATGAAAAACCTGTCCTAAGGCATGAACGCCAGCATCTGTTCGGCCTGAACCATAAATTCTAACTGGTACTTCTGATTTACTCATAATTGTTACTGCTTTTTCTAAGACAGATTCAACCGTCCGTTGGTTTGGCTGCCTCTGAAACCCTGCAAAAGCTGCGCCATCATAAGCAACGGTAATTTTAAAACGTACTGACATATTTATTCATCCTTAATTTTTGAGGTAGACTAATGCAACGGTAACGATAGCGAATAAAACAAAAGCTAACGTATCAGCCGTCCGCCATTTTAAAATACGATACTTTGTTCGACCTTCTCCACCCTGGTAACCACGAGATTCCATGGCAATCGCTAAATCTTCGGCACGATTGAACGAACTTACAAATAGCGGAATTAACAACGGGATAATTGATTGCATTTGTTTAATTAGCGACCCTTGACCAAAGTTCACACCTCGAGCTCGTTGAGCGTTCATAATTTTTTCTGTCTCATCCATTAATGTAGGGACAAAACGTAACGCGATTGATAACATTAACGCAATTTCATAAACTGGAAATTTGATTGCTTTAAGTGGTTTTAATAAAGATTCAATCGCATCTGCTAGTTGGAGTGGTGCCGTTGACAACGTCAATAATGTTGACATAAAAATAATTAAAATAAATCGGCAAAAAATATATAATCCATTTGTCACACCAAATTGAGAAATTTTAAAAATCCCCCAATGCCAGTACATTTGGCCACCACTTGAAAATAGCATTTGCAAAGCAACCGTAAAGATAATCAGCCAAATTAATGGCCGGACACCTTTTAAAAAGAAACTCATATTAATTTTTGACGCTAAAATACATCCTAACGTAAAAACTAAAAGCATAGAAAAACTTTGCCAATTATTTGCCATAAAGATTATTCCAACAAAATAAAAACTCAAAACTAATTTAGCACGCGGATCCATGCGGTGAACGAGTGAATCACCCGCTATGTAACGTCCAAAAATCAACTTATTCATTAGCGTCATGACCTCCATTTTGGCTTAGCAGCGTGACGAGGTCGTCGGCTAATTCATTCTCTGTTAAAGGCATCTCCTTGAATTCAAAGCCTTTTTCAATTAATTTTTTTGAAAATAACGTTGTTGTTGGCACGTTCAAATGGTTACTTAATAAGAACTCTGGATCAGCAAAAACTTCTCTTGGTGTGCCCGATTTAATAATCGTTCCTTTTGACATGATAATAGCGTGATTCGCATAATTTGCCACATCATCCATCTGATGCGTTACGAGAATAATCGTCAAATTTTGTTCACGATGAAGTTCTTCGAACATTGCCATCATATCAACGCGACCTTTAGGATCTAATCCTGCTGTGGGTTCGTCTAAAACCAAGATTTTAGGTTCCATAGCCAGAATTCCAGCGATTGCTACGCGACGCATTTGACCACCAGAGAGGTCAAATGGTGATTGCTGATAGATATTCTCTGGTAATCCAACTAACTTCAACATTTTTGTCGCTATTTTCTCAGCTTCTTCATCTGTTTTACCAAAGTTTTTTGGCGCAAATGCCACATCTTTAATAACCGTTTCTTCAAACAATTGTGCTTCTGGAAATTGAAAAACGATGCCAACTTGTTTTCGTAAATCGTTTAACGTTTTATTGGCCGTTTCTGGTGTAATGATTTGATTCCCAATTGTAATTTTACCTTCAGTTGGTTTTAATAGGCCATTTAAATGTTGCAATAGGGTCGATTTACCAGAACCTGTATGTCCAACAATTGCTGTAAATGAGCCGTCCTCAATTTCAAGATTGATATTATGTAGCGCCCGACTTTCAAAAGGTGTCCCTTTTTGGTAGGTAAAGGCTACTTCGTTGAATTTAATTGCCATAACCAATCTACCATACCTTCCTCTGTCATATAGTCGTCCGGAATGTCAAAATGACGTTTTTTAAGCGCGACTTTTAAGCGTTCTGGATATGGAATATCTAATCCCATATCTACTAATTGTTCACCAAGTGCAAAAATTTCAGCAGGTGTGCCTTCTTTTACCAGCTCGCCTTTGTCCATAACCATAATTTTGTCAGCACTTGCCGCTTCATTAATATCATGCGTGATTGAAATAATTGTTAGCCCACGTTCTTCTTTGAGTTGATGTATTAGGCTCAAAACTTCGTCACGACCTTCTGGATCCAACATGCTAGTTGATTCATCCAAGATGATAACTTCTGGCCTTAGAGCGACAATTCCAGCGATTGCGACACGTTGTTTCTGTCCCCCAGATAGTCTAGCAGGTTCCTTGGCCGCAAACTCCCACATATCTACACGTTCAAGCGCGTCTCTGACTCGTTCTTGCATTTCTTTACGTTCTATTCCATTGTTTTCAAGTCCAAATGCAACGTCATCTTCAACAGTTGCTCCCACAAACTGGTTATCTGGGTTTTGAAAAACGATGCCAATCTTACGACGAATATCCCAGACCGTTTCTGGTGATAAAATAAGGCCATCTACTGTGATTTCACCTGATTGAGGTGCTAGCAAGCCATTAATATTTTTAGATAATGTACTTTTCCCACTACCGTTATGACCAATAATTGCAACCCAGTCACCTTTTTCAATCGTAAAGGACACATCTTTAAGTGCCATTTCACTCATTTCTTTTTGTGCTTCATATTGATAATTTAAATGATCAACTTTAATTAATTCAGTCATTGTTACTGTCCTCACAATTCACAAGATAACTTACGTTTTGCATTATATCACAGGCCAAAATGAACTCAGTGTATTTATACTTTTACTCTTTATAGTTGTCCTATCTATACAACATACATCTAAAATGCATTTTTTGTACTTTTAAGCTCTTAATTAACAATAAACAGCCATTTAGTCACACCTTTTTATATTGCGCTAAGAACTGCATTTTAAGCTAAATTTCTCTCACCATTTGATAATTAACTAGATTTTGTTGATGTCGATAATTATCTTATCTTTTTATAATTTTAAACCCATAATGTTCAAAAAAAGAGACAGCAGTTATTGAAGCCTCTACCGTTTGTACATTTATTTGTAATTCATTCCTTTGGTAATTTGTTAATTCTGTTAAAATAAGCGCTCCGATATGCTGTCGAATCATAGAACTCTCTACGTACAGCATATCAATATGTCCTGTTACTTCAAGGTTACCAAATCCTATGACCTTTAAATCTTTGATGGCAAGTAGCGTAAATGATTCACTTAATCGTTTATGCCATGCACTCAGATCTGGATTATTCTGCACCCACTCATTAATTTCTAGTTGTGAATAATCTTGTCGGTTAATCTCTTGAATTGTTTGGTTGAATAATGTCGTTATTTCCGATAAATATTTACTATCATAACGGTAAAGTTGTATTGAACTTTGTGCCATCACATTACCCCCTAAACAGATTAAGAATACTATTATCATACTAGGTTTTAGCACATAAAAAAAGGGTTCTGAACACATTATTAAAATGTGTTCAGAACCCTTTTTTCAGACCTCATTAGACAATAAAAAATCACTATGAAGGATGACCGGCAAATCACAAATGTGAAGAACCTTCAAACTAGACTAAGATTACTCCATCATCATAACGTTTGTTTTTAATCATCAATCAAAGTGAAAAATTATCTGTTAACGAATTATACTAATTCAATAATAACCATTTGTGCGGCATCGCCACGACGAGGCATTGTTTTCATAGTTCTAGTGTATCCACCATTACGTTCAGCGTAACGAGGAGCTACATCAGAAAATAATTTTTGTAATGCTGATTGAACAGTGACATCGTCACCATCTTCTTTCACGTCAGCAACTGTGTTTCTTACGAAAGCAGCAGCACGACGACGTGAAGCTAAATCACCACGTTTACCTAAAGAAATCATTTTATCGGCAGATTTGCGTACTTCTTTAGCGCGAGCTTCAGTAGTCACAATTCGTTCGTTGATAATAAGACTTGTTGTTAAATCACGTAACATTGCTTTACGTTGAGAACTTGTACGTCCTAATTTGCGGTAACTCATGAATAGTTTCCCTCCCTCTATATAATATTAGTCATCATGACGTAATGATAAATCAAGCGCAGCTAATTTAGCTTTAACTTCTTCCAATGATTTACGGCCCAAGTTACGGACTTTCATCATGTCAGCTTCGGATTTATTCGTTAATTCTTGAACCGTGTTGATTCCAGCACGTTTCAAACAATTGTATGAACGAACTGATAAATCAAGTTCTTCAATCGTCATTTCGAGCATTTTTTCTTTATGTGTTTCTTCTTTTTCAACCATAATTTCAGCATTTTTAGCTTCATCGGTTAAATCAACAAATAAAGTCAAATGCTCAGTTAAAATTTTAGCCGACAAACTAATGGCTTCGCTTGGTGTAATTGAACCATTAGTCCAAACATCAAGTGTCAATTTGTCATAATCATCTTTTTGACCAACACGTGTTTTTTCTACTTGGTAGTTCACACGTTCGATTGGGGTATAAATGGAGTCAATTGGTAATACGCCAATTGGCATATCTTCCGCTTTGTTTTGATCAGCAGATACGTATCCACGACCATTGCTAGCGTTCATGCGAACATGAAAAGATGCACCTTCTGCGACTGTACAAATGTACAAGTCGGGATTTAATACTTCAACATCACTGTTTACAATGATGTCACCGGCAGTAACCTCTGCGGGACCTTTCACATCAATTTCGATGGATTGGTCTTCATCAGCAGCTAACTTCAAAGCAACTTTCTTAATATTCAAGATAATTTGAGTAACATCTTCCAATACGCCTTCAATAGTTGAAAACTCATGTAAAACACCATCAATTTGAATATTAGTAATAGATGCGCCTGGTAAGGAAGATAATAGAATCCGACGAAGTGAATTACCTAATGTCGTACCATAACCGCGTTCAAGTGGTTCTACAACAAATTTACCATAGTTAGGACTTTCATCTATCTTATGAATATTTGGTTTTTCAAATTCAATCATTCTTATCTTTACCCCTTTCAAAACGTAACGTGTAATCTAGTGAAAACATTATGAAGTTCAACTCCGTAATGAATATTAATCCACGTTAAACACGACGGCGTTTTGGAGGACGACATCCATTATGAGGCACTGGAGTAACATCGCGAATTGCTGTTACTTCAAGACCAGTAGTTTGTAAAGCACGGATTGCGGCTTCACGGCCAGAACCAGGTCCTTTAACTGCTACTTCAACAGTCTTCATACCATTTTCCATTGAGCCTTTAGCTGCAGCTTCTGCTGCCATTTGTGCTGCGAATGGTGTAGATTTACGACTACCTCTAAAACCTAATGCACCAGCTGATGACCATGCAACAGCGTTACCGTTAACATCAGTAATCATAACAAGTGTATTGTTAAAAGTAGAATGAATATGTGCAACACCGGCTTCAATATGTTTTTTAACACGGCGTTTGCGAGAAACTTTCTTAGTTGCCATAAATAGTATTACCTCCTTAATCTAGTAATTATTTCTTGCGGCCTGCAATTGATGTAGCTGGGCCTTTACGTGTACGAGCGTTGTTTTTCGTGTTTTGTCCACGAACTGGTAAACCACGACGATGACGCATGCCTCGGTACGTTCCAATTTCTTGGAGACGTTTAATGTTTAAACTGATTTCGCGACGTAAGTCACCTTCAATTTTAAATTGATCAACAACTTTACGGATTGCATCCTCTTGGTCAGTTGTTAAATCACGAGTTCTAATATCTTCTGATACTTCTGCTTCTACCAAGATCTTAGCAGCAGTTGTATTACCGATTCCATAAATGTAAGTTAATGCTACCACGATTCTTTTATCACGTGGAATATCAATACCTGCAATACGAGCCATAACAATTACACCTCCTAATTTTTATTATCCTTGACGTTGTTTATGTTTTGGATTTGCGCTACAAATGATCATAACTCGACCTTTGCGCTTGATAACTTTACAATGTTCACACATTGGTTTTACTGATGGTCTTACTTTCATTGAATTATACCTCCTAAAAGTTTTTGAAGTACAATCTATTTAAAGCGATAAGTAATACGACCCTTACTTAAATCGTAAGGAGACATTTCAACCGTCACTTTATCACCAGGTAAAATACGAATATAATTCTTACGAATTTTACCAGAGACATGAGCTAAAATTTCATGATCATTTTCAAGTACAACTCGAAAAGTCGCATTGGGTAACGTTTCACGGACCGTACCCTCAATCTCAATTACTTCTTCTTTCGCCACGTAAATGTACCTCCTTAAAATCGTGTTTTAACTTTACATGTAAAAATGGCGAGAATTAGACACTCTCACCCGTTCTTATCAGGATATTATTACAAATATCCTCCTGAAAAGATAAACCGGAATTATTCTATCATACCGCTATCTCAGATGCAAGTTAGCCACTCCGGCACAATTACTTTGCAGCGGAATACTCAGATTACTTGAGATTGTTTAAAATCGTTTCAATATCTGCAAATACATCTTCAATATCGCGGTTACCATCTACTGTATACAATAGATGACGTTGTTCGTAAAAATCTAATAACGGTGTATTCATTTTGATGTTAACTTCTAAACGATTTTTAACCGTTTCAAGTTTGTCATCTTCACGTTGATAAAATTCATGTTGCCCACAGCGATCACATGTTCCTTCAACCTTTGTGGGGTTGAAGATTTTGTGATATGTAGCTCCACAATTACGACAAATGTAACGACCAGTTAAACGTTCGATTAGAGATTCAGGATCAACATGAATGTCAATGACTGCGTTAAGAGGTTTTCCAAGGTCCTTACCGATTTCGTCCAAGGCAACAGCTTGTGCCATATTTCTTGGAAACCCATCAAGCATGTAGCCATCTTGAATATCATCTTCAGCTAATCGTTCTTTGACAATGCCATTTGTGACTTCATCAGGAACAAGGTCACCACGATCGATATACTTTTTAGCTTCAAGTCCCATTGGTGTTTCATTTTTCATTGCTGCACGGAAGATGTCTCCCGTAGAGATATGAGCGATGTGGAAAGCGTCGACAATCTTTTCAGCTTGTGTTCCCTTACCTGCACCAGGTAAACCCATTAACATCAGGTTCATTTTAGTCATGAATATCCTCCTAATATGAGAAATGGTTAGGCATCAGCCTAACCTAATTCTCAGTTTAAAATTTGTTTTTTATCGATTATCTAATGAATCCGACGTACTTACGTTTCATCATCATACCCTCTAATTGACGAATAGTTTCAAGAGCAACCCCAACGACAATCAACAGACTAGTACCACCCAAACCAACTGATTCATCTAATCCGAACAAACTTGATGCTAATAATGGAATTAAAGCAACAAATCCTAAGAATAATGAACCAACAGTACTTAAACGCATTAATAATTTTGAAACATATTTTTCTGTTGCTTTACCAGGCCAAACACTTGGAATATAACTTCCTTGTTTTTGTAAATTCTCTGAGAGTTTCTCAGGATTTACCTGTACGAAAGCGTAGAAGAATGTGAACAAGACAATCAATACGGTATATAGGATGGCTCCGTATGTTGTTTGCATGTTGAAAACTTGACTTAATACTTTATACCAAGTCGTGTCCCCTTGTGAGCTTTGGAATGCCAAAAGCACAGTTTGGGGTGTTGCAATGAACGAACTCGCAAAAATAACGGGGATAACACCCGCAACGTTTACCTTAAGTGGCAGATATGAACTATCTGTCGCACCAGCAACACGTCTTGTGTATTGAATTGGAATCTTATAGTTAGCTTGTTGAACATATGTTACAAAAGTTACGATTGCAAAAATAATAACGAGCAAGATAACTATGAACAAGATGCCCCCCCAAAGATCACCTTTATCAGCTTGGAAAATTTGTTCATTGAAAATCTGTTTAATACCACCTGGAATACGAGAAACGATACCTGCCATGATTAACATGGAAACACCATTCCCAATACCACGTTCAGTAATCATATCACCTAACCAAGTCGTAAACATTGTTCCGGCTGTTAAAATAACGCCCAAAACAACATATGTTTGCGTACTTGGATTGTTAACCAAACCTAAACTACTTAATGAGTCTAACCCTGCGGTGATACCTACAGATTGAACAAATGCTAAGACAATTGTTAGGTAACGTGTAGCTTGATTCAATTTACGACGACCAACTTCACCTTGCTTACTCCATTCTACAAAACGAGGAACAATGTCCATTTGTAGTAATTGAATAACAATTTGAGCTGTAATGTAGGGTGAAACCCCCATTGCGAAAATTGAGTAATTAGTTAATCCACCACCACTAAAAGTGTTAAGAAGACTAACTAAGTTACTACTTGTTGCACTAGCAATTGCAGCATGGTTAATTCCAGGAACTGTTATAAAAGTACCTAAGCGAAAGACAATTAAAACGCATAAAGTGAAAAAAATCTTTTGACGGATTTCTTTCACAGCTAATGCATTTTTCATCACTTTAAGCATTAGATCACCTCTGTTTGACCACCGGCAGCTTCAATAGCTTCTTTAGCAGCAGCTGAGAATTTACCTGCTTTAACAGATAATTTCTTGTTAAGTTCGCCGGAAGCTAAAATTTTAATTCCTGATTTTTCGTTCTTAACAATACCTGATTCAACAAGTAATGCTGGTGTTACTTCAGCACCGTTTTCGAATTTGTTTAAGCTATCTAAATTGACAACTGCATATTCTTTACGGTTGAAGTTATTAAATCCACGTTTTGGCATACGACGGAATAAAGGCATTTGTCCACCTTCAAAACCTAAACGTACTTTACTACGGGCTTTTTGGCCTTTTTGACCACGTCCAGAAGTTTTACCATTACCTGAAGATGTTCCACGTCCGACACGGTTACGTACTGAGCGAGAACCTTCACTTGGTTTTAATTCATGTAATTTCATAGGGTTGGCACCTCCTTATTTTAAACTGCAAACAAGATGTTGATGTTATTTAACTTCTTCAACGTCCACTAAATGAGAAATCTTGGCGATAACGCCTCGTGTTACTGCGTCATTAGGACGAATAACAGAGCTGCTAATACGGTGTAAACCGAAAGCTTTAACGATTTCGCGTTGATTTTGAGGACGTCCGATGACACTGCGTTTTAATGTAATTTTTAAATCTGTCATGTTTTAGTCCTCCTAGTCAGCTAAGTGTTGAATAGAAACGCCACGTAATGCAGCAACTTCTTCAGCACTCTTCATTTTCTTTAAACCATCCATTGTTGCGCGAACAACGTTGATTGGTGTATTTGAGCCTAATGATTTACTTGTTACATCTGCTACTCCAGCAAGTTCCATAACGGCACGAACTGAACCACCAGCGGCAACTCCAGAACCTTCAACAGCTGGTTTAAGCATAATGCGTCCACCACTGTATTGACCGAGAACTTCGTGAGGAAGTGTCGTACCGACCATAGGTACTTCAATCAAGTTCTTTTTAGCATCTTCAACTGCTTTACGGATTGCTTCAGGAACTTCTTGAGCTTTACCTGTACCGAAGCCTACATGACCATTGTGATCACCGACAATAACTAATGCAGCAAAACGTAGACGACGTCCACCTTTTACAACTTTAGTAACACGGTTAATCGCAACAACACGATCTTCTAAATCTAAATGAGTTGGATCAATGAAAGTCATAAACTATTTCCTCCCTTTCTTAGAATTCTAATCCATTTTCACGAGCTGCTTCAGCTAAAGCAGCAACGCGTCCATGGTATAAGTATCCGCCACGATCAAAAACAACAGCTTTGATACCTTTGTCATTAGCACGTTTAGCAACTAATGCGCCAACAGCAGTAGCTTTTGCTACTTTACTGTCGCCAGTTACTTCACTATCAATTGTTGAGGCACTTGCTAGCGTTACACCCGCTACGTCATCAATTACTTGAGCGTAGATGTGGTTATTAGAACGGAATACGTTTAAGCGTGGGCACTCTGCAGTTCCAGAAATCTTGCCACGAACACGTAAATGACGTTTTGAACGTGTTTTATTTCTATCTGGTTTTGTAATCACAATTTTCACCTCTTGATTTTATTCAAAAACAAAGTAAGCAATGCTAAGCAGCATTATTTACCTGTTTTACCTTCTTTACGACGAACATATTCGCCAACGTAACGAATTCCTTTACCTTTATAAGGTTCTGGAGGACGAACGGCACGAATTTCTGCGGCAAGATCGCCAACTTCTTGTTTACTGATACCTGAAATAATAATACTTGTATTTGCAGGAACTTCAACAGTTAAGTTTTCGCGTTCTTCAAAATCCACTGGATGTGAATAACCAACATTTAATACTAATTTTTTCCCTTGTAATTGTGCACGATAACCAACACCAATCAACTCAAGTTCTTTTTTGAAACCTTCTGTAACACCAAGAACCATGTTGTTTACGTTGGCACGCATTGTACCATGTAAGGCACGAGTGCTTTTATCGTCACTTTCACGAGTAAATTTAACTGAAAGACCTTCAACATGCATTGTAATAGCACTAGAGAACTTACGAGTTAATTCACCTTTGGGGCCTTTTACTGTAACCATTTGACCTTCTTGTGTAACTTCTACACCAGCAGGAAGAACGATTTCTTTATAACCTATACGACTCACGCGAGTGACACCTCCTTACGAATTAATTGATTACCAGATGTATGCTAAGACTTCGCCACCAATTTGTTTGGCGCGTGCATCTTTATCTGTCATCACACCTTCTGATGTTGAGATAACTGCGATTCCTAAACCATTTAATACTTTAGGAACTGCATCAGCTTGAACGTACGTACGTAATCCTGGTTTTGAGATACGTTTAATACCAGAGATTACACGTTCGTTGTCTTTTCCAAATTTTAAAAATACACGGATAATACCTTGTTTGTCATCATCGATGTATTCGATATCACGTACGAAACCTTCATTTTTAAGGATTTCAGCGATATCACGTTTGATTTTTGAAGCAGGCACTTCTAAAGACTCATGCCGTACCATGTTTGCATTACGGATACGAGTTAAAAAGTCTGCGATCGGATCAGTCATGACCATTGAGTTTACCCTCCTTTAACTTGTCTTTTAGATTTACCAGCTAGCTTTTTTCATACCAGGAATTTGGCCTTTGTGAGCAAGGTCACGAAGACAAATACGGCATAATTTAAATTTACGATAAACAGAATGTGGGCGACCACAACGTTCGCAACGTGTATAAGCTTGTGTAGAGAATTTTGCTGGACGTTTGTTCTTTGCAATTAATGATTTTTTAGCCAAAGCTTTGTAACCTCCTTATTATTTAGAAAACGGCATACCTAATTGTGTGAGTAATTCTTTTGATTCCTCATCAGTATTAGCAGTTGTAACAATAACGATATCCATTCCACGAACTTTATCCACATCATCAAAATCGATTTCTGGGAAAATTAATTGTTCGCGAACACCTAAAGTATAGTTACCACGGCCATCAAAGGCTTTTTTGCTAACGCCACGGAAATCACGCACACGAGGTAATGAAACTGAAACTAATTTATCTAAGAAATCGTACATGCGTTCGCCACGTAAAGTAACTTTAGCACCGATTGGCATACCTTCACGTAAACGGAAGCCAGCAATTGATTTTTTAGCTTTTGTAACCAAAGGTTTTTGACCAGCGATTAAAGCTAATTCTTCAACAGCTTTATCTAAATTTTTAGCATTAGTAACAGCATCACCAACACCCATGTTGATAACAATTTTATCAACTTGAGGTGTTTGCATAATTGATGTGTAGTTAAATTTTTCCATCATAGATGGTGTAATTTCATTAGTGAACTTTTCTTTTAAACGGTTAGTCATGAAGAAAGTGTCCTCCTTTCAGTAGGTCTATTTAACAGTTTCACCTGATTTTTTAGAAACTCTAACTTTCTTGCCGTCTACAACTTTGAAGCCAACACGAGTTGGTTCGTTTGTAGATGGGTCGATAAGCATCACGTTTGAAACGTGAATTGGTGCTTCTATATCCACGATGCCACCTTGTGGATTCGAGTTACTAGGTTTTTGATGTTTTTTTGCAATATTCATGCCTTCAACAATCACACGGTCATCTTTAAGGAAAACTTTAGTAACAGTACCTTGTTTACCTTTATCTTTACCTGCAATTAATTGAACTTTATCACCAGTTTTGACGAACATTTAGCGCACCTCCTTGTTTTCCGATGGATTTCTTATAATACTTCGGGTGCTAAAGAAACAATCTTCATGAAATTGTTATCACGTAATTCACGTGCAACAGGTCCAAAGATACGTGTACCTTTAGGGCTTTTATCATCTTGGATGATAACGGCAGCATTTTCATCAAATTTGATGTATGAACCGTCAGCGCGATGAGCACCTGATTTTGTACGTACGATTACAGCTTTAACAACTTCACCTTTTTTGACAACACCACCTGGTGTTGCATGTTTAACAGTAGCAACAATAACGTCACCGATATTAGCAGTTTTACGCTTTGATCCACCTAAAACTTTAATAGTTAAGATTTCTTTTGCGCCTGAATTGTCGGCAATTTTTAAACGACTTTCTGTTTGTATCACAGTAAGTGTCCTCCTTTCGATAGCAAATTAGAAATACGAATGGCAATTATGCTTAAGCAATAACTGCTTTTTCAACGATATCTAATAAACGGAATCTCTTAGTTGCTGACAACGGACGAGTTTCCATAATTTGAACGATATCGCCGATTTTTGCTTCGTTATTTTCATCATGTGCATAGAATTTTTTAGAATAAGTCACACGTTTACCGTAGGTTTTGTGTGTCTTGTATGTTTCGATAAGAACACTAATCGTTTTATCCATTTTGTCGGATACAACGCGTCCTTGATAGACTTTACGTTGGTTACGAGTTTCACTCATGCGTAAATGGCCTCCCTTTCGTAATCTACTTGTTTAATTCTTGTTGGCGTAATGCCGTTTTAATACGAGCAATTGTTTTACGTACTTCACTTAAGCGTGCGGTATTTTCTAATTGACCGGTAGCTAATTGGAAGCGTAAGTTAAACAATTCATCTTTAAATTCTTGTTCTTTGGTAATCATTTCAGCAGTGGTTAATTCATTAATTTCCTTAGCCTTCATGTGATTCGCCACCTACTTCCTCACGTTTTACAATTTTAGTTCTCACTGGAAGTTTGTTTGATGCTAAGCGTAAAGCTTCGCGAGCAACTTCTTCGGGAACACCGGCAACTTCAAACATGATCTTTCCACGTTTAACTGGAGCTACCCATCCTTCAGGAGCACCTTTACCAGAACCCATTCGAACACCAATTGCTTTTGCAGTATATGATTTATGAGGGAAAATTTTAATCCATACTTTCCCACCACGTTTCATATGACGGTTAATAGCGACACGAGAAGCTTCGATTTGACGGTTAGTGATCCATGATGATTCAAGAGCCTGTAAACCGAATTCTCCAAAAGCGACTTCTTTGCCACCTTTAGCTTCCCCACGCATTTTACCACGGAATTCACGACGGAATTTTGTACGTTTAGGTACTAACATAGGTTATTTCCCTCCTTTCACAGCGTTTTTCTTAGCTGGTAAGATTTCACCACGGTAGATCCAGACTTTAACGCCTAATTTACCGTAAGTAGTCATTGCTTCAACCCAAGCGTAGTCAATATCTGCTCTTAAGGTATGTAATGGAACTGTACCATCTGAGTAGCTTTCAACACGAGACATATCAGCTCCGTTAAGACGGCCAGCAACTTGAACTTTGATACCTTTAGCACCAGAGCGCATTGTACGTTGCATAGCTTGTTTAACAGCACGACGGAATGCGACACGGTTTTCTAATTGTTCCGCAACGTTTTCGCCGACTAATTGAGCATCTAAATCAGGACGTTTGATTTCAACAATGTTGATATGCACACGTTTACCTGTTAAATCATTTAATTCTTTACGAAGTTTTTCAACTTCAGCTCCACCTTTACCGATAACCATACCAGGTTTAGCAGTATGGATTGAAACGTTAACACGTTTTGCAGCGCGTTCGATTTCAACGATAGAGACAGAAGCGTCGGTTAATTTTTCTTGAATGTATTTACGGATGTGTAAATCTTCATGAAGGTAGTTTGCAAAATCTTTTTCTGCATACCATTTTGAATCCCAATCACGAATGATACCTACACGTAATCCCGTTGGATTTATTTTTTGACCCACGCGTTATCCCTCCTTATTTTGTAGTTTCAGATACAACTACTGTAATGTGACTCGTACGTTTGTTAATTGGTGAAGCTGATCCTTTAGCACGAGGACGGAAACGTTTTAAAGTTGGTCCTTCGTTAGCAAAAATATCAGTAATAACTAAGTTTTCACCATCTAAATCAAAATTATTTTCTGCATTAGCTACAGCAGAAAGTAAAACTTTTTCAATGATTGGGCTTCCGGCTCTGGGAGTAAATCTCAAAATACCGATAGCTTCAGCAACACTTTTACCTCTGATAAGATCGATTACCAAGCGAGCTTTACGCGCTGGAATACGAACAGTTTTGGCGGTTGCTTTTGCTGATGTTACTTGTTCAGCCATGTGTATAACCTCCTTTATTTAACTGTAGTTTTCTTATCGTCAGATCCGTGACCACGGAAAGTACGTGTTGGAACAAATTCACCCAACTTATGACCAACCATATCTTCTTGCATAAAAACTGGAACGTGTTTACGTCCATCATATACAGCGATAGTTAGACCAATGAAGTTAGGGAAGATTGTTGAACGACGTGACCATGTTTTGATAACTGTTTTCTTTTCTTGATCAGTTTGTGCTTCGACCTTTTTCATCAAATGTTCATCGACGAATGGTCCTTTTTTTAGACTACGACTCAATGTGAATCCTCCTTCCGGAATATAGCTTAAGCAACAAGTAAATTATTTCTTGTTGCGTCCACGTACGATAAATTTGTCTGATTGGTTTTTCTTTGAACGTGTTTTGTAACCCATCGTCTTTTGACCCCAAGGAGACATAGGTGATGGACGACCAATTGGAGCTTTACCTTCACCACCACCATGAGGATGATCGTTAGGATTCATAACTGATCCACGAACTGTAGGACGTTTACCAGCCCAACGAGCACGACCAGCTTTACCAATTTTGATTAATTCATGTTGTTCGTTACCAACAGCACCGATAGATGCGCGACATGTTGATAAGATCATGCGAACTTCGCCTGATGTCAAACGAACAAGGACGTATTTACCTTCTTTACCAAGTAATTGTGCAGAAGCACCGGCTGAACGAGCAAGTTGTCCACCCTTACCTGGTTTTAATTCGACATTATGAATAATTGTACCAACTGGGATATCTTGAAGAGCTAATGCGTTACCAACCTTGATATCTGCTTCTTTACCAGATTGAACCATCATGCCAACTTCTAATCCTTTAGGAGCAATGATGTATGATTTGATACCATCAGTATATTGTAATAATGCAATATTAGCTGAACGGTTTGGATCATATTCAATTGCTTTAACAGTTGCTGTTACATTGTCTTTAACACGCTTGAAATCGATCAAACGGTATTGACGTTTATGACCACCACCACGGTGACGAACAGTAATGCGACCATAGTTATTACGGCCGGCAGTTCTGCTTTTTGATTCTAGTAATGATTTTTCAGGAGTTGATTTAGTAATTTCTGAGAAATCAGAACCAGTCATATTACGACGACCGTTAGTGGTTGGTTTGAATTTTTTAATTCCCACGTTGTTTTCCTCCTAGTTTACAAAATTTTAGATTATTCTTCGAATAATTGGATTTCTTTTGAGTCGGCAGTTAAAGTAACAATTGCTTTACGGCGTTTTTTAGTATAACCAGCATAGCGACCTTGACGTTTTAACTTACCTTTAACATTCATGATATTTACTTTTACAACTTTAACGCCAAAAATATCTTCAATAGCTTTTTTGACTTCAATTTTAGTTGCACGAGTATCAACGTCGAATGTGTAAACTTTGTTAGCCATTCTATCCATTGCTGCTTCGGTGATGACTGGGCGTAAGATAATATCTCTTGATTCCATTATGAAAGAGCCTCCTCTACTTGAGAAAGAGCTGCTTGAGTCATGACTAATTTATCATTGTTGATAACGTCAAGAACGTTAACACCTTTAGCTTCTACTACTGTAACATTTTGTAAGTTACGAGCTGCTAAAGCAACGAAATCATTGCCAGGTTCAAGAACTATTAATACTTTTTTGTTGATATCTAAGTTACTTAAAACTTCTTTGAAAGTTTTTGTCTTTGGTTGTTCGAAGCTAAGTGCATCGACCATAACCACGCTGTTATCCAATACTTTTTGTGAAAGTACTGATTTAAGAGCTAAACGGCGAACTTTTTTAGGTAATTTGTAACTGTATGAACGAGGAGTAGGGCCAAATACGACACCACCACCACGCCATTGTGGGCTACGGATAGATCCTTGACGAGCACGACCTGTACCTTTTTGGCGCCATGGTTTTCTACCACCACCTGAAACTGCACTTTTGTTTTTAACTGAATGAGTTCCTTGACGTAATGATGCACGTTGCATGATTACGGCGTCAAAAATGACATTGTCGTTAGGTTCGATTCCAAAAATAGCGTCGTTTAATTCAACTTCACCATTTTTAGTACCATCTTGTTTTAATAATGCGACTGTTGGCATTTTGAAATTCCTCCTTCCTGTTATTTAGCGTCTTTTGTGACGTTTTTAATTGTAACTAATGTTTTGTTTGCGCCTGGTACGTTACCTTTAATCAAGATAACATTACTATCAACGTCAACACGAATAATTTCCAAGTTTTGGACAGTTACGCGTTTGCCACCCATGCGACCTGGTAATCTCTTACCTTTGAATACACGGTTAATAACGGCACCCATTGAACCAGGACGACGATGATAACGAGAACCATGAGTCATAGGACCTCGTGATTGTCCCCAACGTTTGATATTTCCTTGGAAACCATGTCCCTTAGACGTACCCGTAACGTTAACGATATCGCCAGCTGAGAATGTATCAACTTTAATTTCGTCACCTACGTTATATTCTCCAAGCTCAACATCGTTAATTTCACGAACGAAGCGCTTAGGAGTAGTATTTGCTTTTGCTGCATGACCTTTAGCAGGTTTGTTTGTTAATACTTCGCGCATGTCTTGGTAACCTAATTGAATTGCTTCGTAACCATCGTTTTCAATTGTTTTCAATTGTAAAACAACGTTTGGCGTAGATTCAATCACTGTAACTGGTACCAATTCACCATTTTCAGTAAAAACTTGTGTCATACCTACTTTTTTTCCTAAGATTCCTTTTGTAGTCATGAGTACACCTCCAATATGTTTGTATTTTTATTTTTGTAACTCTGTTTTATAATTTGATTTCAATATCAACGCCACTAGGTAAGTCAAGTTTCATCAATGAATCAACTGTCTTAGGTGTTGGGTTAACGATATCAATCAAACGTTTATGTGTAAGCATTTCGAATTGTTCACGTGAATCTTTATGCTTATGTGGTGAACGTAAAACTGTGTATAATGTACGTTCTGTTGGCAATGGAATTGGTCCAGAAATTGTTGCCCCTGTTCTTTTTGCAGTTTCAACAATCTTGTCAGCAGATTGGTCTAAAATACGGTGTTCGTAAGCTTTTAAGCGAATACGAATTTTTTGTTTTGCCATTTTGTTCCCTCCTTCGTCTATTTTAAAAATAAGACTAGCTCCGTGTAAGTGACCGACACACCTTGCGTGGCAAAGCTGCCGGGCGTGTCGCAATCTTTCACATCTTAGCTCATTCTATGAAACCCTATCGCAGGGCGTAATACGCCATCTGTTTTTGGGTACTTATCTATACTACTAGAGATAAAGCCTTATGGCAAGTGCTTTCTTATTTTTTTTCAAAGTTTCTCATTATATAATCATAATTAACATTTTTAAAACTTTTTTTATTTTCCAAATGTTATTTTACCACAAAAAAAGAAGCTATCAACAAGTGATAACTTCTTTTATAATTCAGACCAACTAATTAATCAGTAGCTGTTCCGTTTTTCTTCATAATTTCTTCTTGGATTGATTTTGGTACAGCTTCGTAATGATCAAATGTCATTGTGAATGTACCACGTCCTTGTGTAGAAGAACGTAAAGTAGTTGCGTAACCGAACATACCTGAAAGAGGAACCATTGCGTTAACAACTTGTGCATTTCCGCGAGCTTCCATACCTTCAACACGTCCACGACGAGCAGTTACATGTCCCATAACATCACCTAAGTAATCTTCAGGAGCGACAACTTCAACTTTCATCATTGGTTCAAGAATAACAGCACCAGCACTCTTAGCAGCTTTTCTCAATGCCATTGAGGCAGCTACCTTAAATGCTGATTCGTTAGAATCGACATCATGATATGATCCATCATATAACTTAGCTTTAACATCAATAAGTGGGTAGCCTGCAAGAACACCATTTTGCATAGCTTCTCTCAAACCTTGTTCAACTGAAGGAATATATTCACGAGGAACAACCCCACCGACGATAGCGTCTTCGAATGCGAAACCGCCACCCTCTTCATTAGGTGAGAATTCAACTGTAACATCACCATATTGACCTTTACCACCAGATTGACGAACGAATTTACCTTGTGCAGAAACAGTTTTTGTAAATGTTTCACGGTAGGCAACTTGTGGTTCACCAACAGTAGCTTCAACGTTAAATTCACGTCTCATACGATCAACGATGATATCCAAATGCAATTCACCCATCCCAGCGATTAAAGTTTCACCAGTTTCAGGGTTAGTTTCAGCCTTGAATGAAGGATCTTCTTCTGCTAGTTTTTGTAAACCGATATCCATCTTATCTTGATCAGCTTTTGTTTTTGGTTCGATAGATACTTGGATAACTGGTTCAGGGAATTCCATTGATTCAAGGATTAATGGATGTTTTTCATCCGTTAATGAATCACCAGTTGTCGTATTTTTCAAACCAATAGCAGCAGCAATATCACCAGAGAATACTTCAGGAATTTCATTACGGTGATTTGAATGCATTTGAAGGATACGACCAACACGTTCACGCGTGTCTTTAGTAGAGTTCAAGACATAAGAACCAGCTTGTAATGTACCTGAGTAAACACGGAAGAATGTTAAACGACCAACGAAGGGATCCGTTGCAATTTTAAATGCTAAAGCAGCGAAATCTTTGTCATCACCGGCTGTGATTTCAACTTCTTCATCTGTTTTAGGATCTACTGCGTTATAAGGTTTAACATCTAAAGGAGATGGTAAGAAATCATTAACAGCATCCAACATCATTTGAACACCCTTGTTTTTAAATGCTGAACCAGCAAGAACTGGGTACATTTCAAGATTTAATGTTGCTTTACGGATAGCAGCTTTGATTTCATCTTTAGTAATTTCCACACCATCAAGATATTTTTCCATAAGCTTTTCATCAACATCAGCAACGGCTTCAACTAAAGCTTCGCGACGTTTTGTAGCTTCTTCTAAATATTCTTCAGGAACGTCAATACTTTCCCATGTAGCACCTAAATCTTCGTTATCATATAAATCGGCTTTCATTTCGATTAAATCAATAACACCTTCAAAATCATCTTCAGCACCAATTGGCATTTGGATAGGAACAGCATTTACTTGAAGACGATCTTTGATTGTGCCTACTGAGTAATCAAAATTAGCACCCATTTTATCCATCTTATTGATGAAAACGATACGAGGAACTGAATATGTTGTAGCTTGACGCCAAACGTTTTCAGTTTGTGGTTCAACACCAGATTGACCATCTAAAACAACAACGGCTCCATCTAAGACACGAAGTGAACGTTCAACTTCAATAGTGAAATCCACATGTCCTGGAGTATCGATGATATTAATACGATGTTCTTTCCATTCAGCAGTTGTTGCAGCTGATGTGATTGTGATACCACGTTCTTGTTCTTGTTCCATCCAATCCATTTGTGAAGCTCCTTCATGAGTTTCACCAATTTTATGAATTTTACCAGTATAGTATAAAATACGTTCAGTAGTTGTTGTCTTACCAGCATCGATATGAGCAACAATCCCGATATTACGCGTTTTTTCTAGTGGGAATTCGCGTTTATTTGCCATTTTGTAGTATCTCCTTTCGATTCTAAAATAGATTCAAAAAAATGACTACTATATCGATTATCAAAATCATATAATAGCCATTCTTTTATAAAATTACCAGCGGTAATGTGCGAATGCTTTATTAGCGTCAGCCATTTTATGTGTATCTTCACGTTTCTTAACTGATGCACCAGTATTGTTTGCTGCATCCATGATTTCTTTAGCTAAACGTTCTGGCATAGTATGTTCCCCACGTAAACGTGCGTAACTTACTAACCAACGTAAACCTAAAGTTGAACGACGATCAGGGCGAACTTCAATTGGCACTTGGTAGTTAGAACCACCGACACGGCGAGCTTTAACTTCAAGTACAGGCATGATGTTTTTCATAGCTTCATCAAAAACTTCATTAGGTTCGTTTCCTGTTTGTTCTTTAATCATTTCGAATGCATCATACAAGATCTTTGATGCAGTACCACGACGACCATCTAACATTAAACGGTTGATTAAACGTGTTACTAATTTAGAATTGTAAATTGGATCAGGCAATACTTCTCGTTTTGGAGCTGGGCCTTTTCTTGGCATCTAAATAACCTCCTTAGATTCTATTTTTATTAGAATAACTTTATTCTTATTTAGGTCTCTTTGCGCCGTATTTTGAACGACTTTGTTTACGATCAGCAACACCGGCTGTATCAAGAGCACCACGGATAACATGGTAACGTACCCCAGGTAAATCTTTTACACGGCCACCACGAATAAGAACAACACTATGTTCTTGCAAGTTATGTCCAATACCAGGAATGTAAGCTGTAACTTCAAGTAAGTTAGATAAACGCACACGCGCATATTTACGTAAAGCAGAGTTAGGCTTTTTAGGTGTCATTGTTCCGACACGAGTAGCAACCCCACGTTTTTGTGGTGCAGGATTATCTGTTTGAACTTTTTTGTAACTGTTATACCCGAAGTTTAATGCGGGTGCACCAGATTTTGAACCTTTAGAATTACGACCTTTACGAACTAATTGATTAATTGTTGGCATCTAAAGTTTCCTCCTTCCTTATTATAGGTTAATTGTTTTTTAAGTCCACACATCCAGGTGGTTCATTTTTTAATAATAAAAAATAACGTCCTAGACGTCTGTCTTATAATGCGCTGCTGTTATACAGAATCTCAACTATGTAGATGAATTAACTGTTCACAAAAAGCACCTTACACAGAATATCACGGTATTTAATATACGTCAATGGTATTTACACTAAAAAGCGTATTTTTTAATAGGAGGATTTAAATTATGTTAATTAGTTATTTATTTTTACTAGGTGCTTGCCTAGGTTCATTCATCACCTGCATTGCCACACGCTGTGCATTGAATCAGAATCAATTCAACAAAAGATCAATCTGCGACTATTGTGGTACAAAAATACCTTGGTTTGATCTAATTCCTATCTACGCTTATCTTAGATTACACGGACACTGTCGATTCTGCAAGGGAGAATTCCCAGCCTATTCATTTATTTTTGAATGTAGTTTGGCCGCCATGTTGCCCTTATCTTTCACTCAACTATCTCTTTTTGAATTTCTATTACTTATAACGTTCTTATTTTATTTAACTTTTCTATCAGCTATGGATTTCACTAACCGACTGATTTCTGGTCGCTTAACTATCGGTGGTGGAATACTATTCATCCTGTGGCATTATCTGTTATTTGGGTTTCCAGACTCACTAATAGCAATTAGCTTATTCAGTCTGTTTCTATTTGTCTTATGTTTTCAACAAAAGCTCGGCCTTGGCGATTTTATTTTACTGATTATCATTCAACTAACATTTGGTGTTCATTTTTGTTTGATTGCCACTCTTTTTGCTTGTATCAGCTCACTTATCTACTTTTTTACTGTAAAACAGAGTCGATATCAATTTTTCCCATTTGTCCCACATATAACGTTTGGCGTTTATATTACTATTGCGTTATCTTTCTTCATATAAATAAAAAAGCTAAGCAAATTTGCTTAGCTTTTACTTTAATCTTCGATTGCGTCATTCAAATGACCATAATTGAATAGAATATTTAAGATAACAGCCGACAGACTACCGACAACAAGTCCATTACCAAAAATGGTCTGGATTGTTAAGGGTAATGCTTGGAGTAATGCTGGTTGTACTGTTACACCAAGTCCTAAGCTGACCGAAATACCGATAATTAATAAATTACTATTACTACCTTCAACTTCGCGCAACATTTTAATACCTTGTGCACCAACCATACCGAACATAACTAACATAGCACCACCTAAAACGGCTGCTGGAATGACAGTTGCTGCTGCACCAATTTTAGGAAGTAACCCTAAAGCAATTAAAAAGAACGCTGAAAAATAAACAGGTTTCTTCGTTTTAATTCCTGATAGTTGCACAATTCCAACATTTTGTGAAAATGTCGAGTATGGGAACGTATTAAAGATACCACCTAAAACAGCTGCGATACCTTCAGCACGGTACCCTTTTTTTAAATCATCTTTTCTGATTGGACGACCAACGATATCTCCCAGCGCAAAAAATACACCAGTTGATTCAATCATAGTTGTTAACGCTGCTAATATCATAGTCACAATTGATGACCATTCAAATTTAGGGGCAGCAAACATAAAAACATGGGGTAATTGAAACCAATTAGCTTGGCTAACTGGGTCTAATGTTACTTTTCCCATAAATGAGGCAACGACCACACCAACTAAAATACCAATTAAGATACCCACTTGTTGAATGAATCCGCGGCCCCAAATGTTCAAGCCTAAAATAACGGCAATGGTTACACCTGCAACTATTAAGTTAGGGATACTACCAAATGATTTGGCTGTCACATCCCCACCGCCCATGTTGGTAAAGGCAACTGGAATTAACGTTAATCCGATTAACGTAATTAATGATCCTGTCACTACTGGTGGGAAGAATTTTCTAATGTTTGCAAAGAATCCCGAAATTAGAAATATAAAAATACCAGCAGCAATAATTGATCCATACATTGTTCCTAATCCAAAATGTTTTCCTACTGCAGTCAATGGTGCAACGTATTCAATCGCGCACCCAAGTACTACAGGTAAACCAATGCCAGTAAAACGTGTGCGTTTCAATTGTAATAATGTTGCAATCCCACACATGAAAATATCCATCGAAACTAAATAAGTAATTTGTTTTGTACTAAACCCAAGTGCAGCCCCAACTAATAATGGTACCAAAATGTCGCCTGAATACATGGCTAATAAATGCTGTAATCCTAATATTGCTGCTCTAAAATTTGATAAATTAGATTCATCCAAACTACTATTTTCTAATTCCGTGCTATTCTTCATTTGATCCTCCACATTATCTTTCACACTAATAAGTCGGATTTTCTATGGATTTCATGCCTAATACATGCTTGCTTTAACTCACATATAGTCCGGAATTTACGGCTCCGGGTAGAAACTAGCATCCATATCATGACATTATATAGGTGATCAGTATTTTTTATTGTATGACAATATTAACACAGTCTATTTACCCATACAATGGTTTGCGGACGTTATTAAAATGTAAGCGTTAATTGTTCGCTAATAAAGCACAAAAAAAAGAACAACTCTTAAATTAATAAGAATTGTTCTTTTTTAGCTATGACGTTAATCGTTCACGCTAGCTTCTTCTTCTTTCATTCGTTTCTCAATATCTGAGATTGAATAAACATTAGCTGAAATTGAACCTGTTTCTTTTGGTTTAATTTGACGGTAATCTGGCATACCAGTACCGGCAGGAATAATCTTACCAATAATAACATTTTCTTTCAGACCAATTAATGGATCATTCTTACCGCGAATAGCAGCATCCGTAAGAACACGAGTTGTTTCTTGGAATGATGCAGCTGATAAGAAACTGTTTGTTTCTAGAGATGCTTTAGTGATACCAAGTAAGACAGGACGTGAAGTAGCTGGAATGCCACCTTTGATCAATGTCTTATAGTTATCTTCTTTAAGATCCATGATATCCATTAAAGTACCTGGTAATACATTTGTGTCACCGGGATCCATAACGCGAACCTTACGTAACATTTGACGAGACATAACCTCCACATGCTTATCAGAGATTTCTACCCCTTGCATACGATATACTTTTTGAACTTCACGAAGAATATAATTCTCCGTAGAAAGAACATCACGAACTTGAATTAATTGTTTAGGATCAATTGAACCAACTGTTAGTGCTTCACCACGATGAATTTTATCACCTTCGGCAACTTTAAGAACAGCAGTATAAGGTAAACTATATGTTCGTGTATCAGTTTCACCTTTAACTGTTACTTCTTTAGTACGTTCAGCAGGATTTTCTTCAATTGCTTCAATCATACCTGTTACTTCTGTAATTTCAGCACGACCTTTAGGATTACGTGCTTCGAAGATTTCTTGAACACGAGGTAACCCTTGTGTAATATCATCTCCAGCAACCCCACCAGTATGGAAAGTACGCATTGTTAATTGAGTTCCGGGTTCACCGATTGATTGAGCAGCAACAGTACCAACTGCTTCACCAACTTCAACCTGATCACCAGTAGCCATATTACGACCATAACAATGTTCACAAACCCCATGCTTAGTGTTACATGTAAATGCTGAGCGGATAGTTACTTGTTCGATTCCAGCAGCGATAATTGCTTGCGCTTTGCTTTCTTCGATCATTTCGTTTGAAGCGACAATAACTTCACCAGTTTCAGGATTTTTAACGGTCTTCATTGCATAACGACCTAAGATACGGTCATACAATGGTTCGATCATTTCATTTCCTTCTTTAATAGCTGATACATCTAAGCCACGATCAGTGAAACAATCTTTCTCACGAATAATAACATCTTGAGCAACATCAACAAGTCGACGAGTCAAGTATCCAGAATCGGCAGTCTTCAAGGCCGTATCAGTCATACCTTTACGAGCCCCATGAGTTGAAATAAACATTTCCAACACTGACAAACCTTCACGGAAGTTAGAAATAATAGGTAATTCCATTGTTTTACCATTAGGAGCTGCCATCAAACCACGCATACCAGCTAATTGAGTAAAGTTAGAAATATTACCACGGGCTCCAGAATCACTCATCATTTGAATAGGATTTTGTGTGCCCAATGCTTCCATTAGTTTTTGTTGAATATCATCTTTTGCTTGTGTCCAGATAGCAATAACACGTTCATAACGTTCATCTTCTGTAATCAAACCTCGACGGAATTGTTTTGCAACTAAAGCAACTTGTTTATGAGCTTCTTCAATAATTGCAGGTTTTTCCTTTAAGTCAGTTACATCAGAAATACCAACTGTAATACCAGCATGTGTTGATTGATCATAACCTAAGTTTTTAAGACGATCTAACATCTTAGACGTTTCAGTTACTTTAAATCGTTTATAAACTTCAGAAATGATATCACTCAAGAATCCTTTTTTGAAAGGTAAAATAATTTCTTGTGCTTTAATAACATCACCAATATTTTGACCAGGTTCAACAAAATATTTGTCGGCTGTTTTATTAATTAAGTTATCATTCTTAGGTTCATTAATGTAGGCAAATTCATTAGGTAAAATTTCATTAAAGATTGCTTTACCAACAGTTGTTATCATAATGCGTTCTTTTTGCCAATCTGTAAATGGTTTACCTTCAGCAGCTAATGTTGCTGTTTGTAATCCAATACGAGTGTGCAAATGAACGTAACCATTACGGTAAGCCATTACAGCTTCGTTAGCATCTTTAAAGATCATACCTTCGCCTTCGCGGCCAGCTTCTTCCATTGTAAGGTAGTAGTTACCTAAAACCATATCTTGAGAAGGTGTTACAACTGGTTTACCATCTTTAGGTGCCAAGATATGATGAGCAGCTAACATAAGCAAACGAGCTTCTGCTTGTGCTTCATCAGATAAAGGTACATGGATAGCCATTTGATCTCCATCAAAATCAGCATTGTAAGCTTCACAAGCTAAGGGATGAAGACGAATTGCTTTACCATCAACTAAAATTGGTTCGAAAGCTTGAATACCAAGACGATGAAGTGTTGGTGCGCGGTTAAGGAGAACTGGATGTTCAACAATAACTTCTTCTAAAACATCCCAGATATCTTCATCGCGACGATCAAGTTTACGTTTAGCATTTTTAATATTTGAAGCCATTTCACGTTTAACAAGTTCTTTCATCATAAATGGTTTGAATAATTCCAAAGCCATTTCACGAGGAATACCACATTGATTCATTTGTAACGTTGGTCCAACAGCAATAACTGAACGGCCTGAATAATCAACACGTTTTCCAAGTAAATTTTGACGGAAACGTCCTTGTTTACCTTTCAACATATGTGAAAGAGATTTCAATGGTCGGTTACCAGGTCCAGTAACTGGACGGCCACGACGACCATTATCAATCAATGCATCAACAGCTTCTTGTAACATACGTTTTTCATTTTGAACAATAATACCAGGAGCGTTCAAATCTAATAAACGTTTTAGTCGGTTATTTCGGTTAATAACCCGTCTGTATAAATCATTCAAATCAGAAGTGGCAAAACGGCCACCTTCTAATTGAACCATTGGACGTAAGTCAGGTGGAATAATAGGAACAGCATCCATAACCATCCATGCAGGTTCATTTTCAGAAAGTAAGAATGCTTCTAAAATGTCCAAACGACGAACAGCACGTGTTCTCTTTTGGCCAGTAGCATCTTTCAATTCTTCTTTTAATTCTTCAGATTCACCAGCAAGATTAACATCACGTAATAAATGACGAATAGCGTCAGCACCCATTCCAGCTTCGAATTCAGTCCCGTATTCTTCACGTTTTTCACGATATTCACGTTCTGTTAATAACTGTTTCTTTTCAAGAGGTGTGTTACCAGGTTCAGTAACAACGTAAGAAGCAAAGTAGATAACTTCTTCCAAAGCACGAGGACTCATGTCTAAGACAAGACCCATACGACTTGGAATTCCTTTAAAGTACCAGATATGTGTAACTGGTGCAGCTAATTCAATATGACCCATACGTTCGCGACGTACTTTAGAACGAGTAACTTCAACACCACAACGATCACAGACGATACCTTTATAGCGAATACGTTTGTATTTACCACAGGCACATTCCCAATCTTTTGTTGGTCCAAAAATACGTTCATCGAATAGTCCGTCTTTTTCAGGTTTTAATGTACGATAATTGATTGTTTCGGGCTTTTTAACTTCACCATATGACCAGCTTCTAATCTTATCAGAAGATGCTAAGCCAATTTGCATGCTATCAAATTTATTGACATCGATCAAAGGACCGACCTCCCTTTAGTTTTATAGTGTGTTGGATTTCTCAAACTAAGCATTAGCTTCATCCACACAAATTTGAGTTCAGTAACTAAGCCAAAATTATTCTTTGTTCATTTCAGCAGCCATTTTTTCGGCTTCTTCTTTAGCTTTTTTCTCTTTTTGTTCATTAGCTAATTTGCTTAACGCATCCACATTAACGATATCATCATCGTCATCATCCATGTCACGTAATTCAATTTCAGTCTTTTTAGCATCAAGTACTTTCATATCTAATCCTAATGACTGTAATTCTTTAACAAGAACACGGAATGATTCAGGAACACCTGGTTTAGGAATTGGTTCGCCTTTGACAATTGCTTCGTATGTTTTCACACGACCCACAACATCATCAGATTTATACGTTAAAATTTCTTGTAACGTGTAAGCAGCACCATAAGCCTCAAGTGCCCAAACTTCCATTTCACCAAAACGTTGTCCACCAAATTGTGCTTTACCACCTAATGGTTGTTGCGTTACTAATGAGTATGGTCCTATTGAACGAGCATGGATTTTATCATCAACCATGTGAGCAAGTTTCATATAGTACATAACACCTACAGAAACACGGTTATCAAATGCATCACCTGTACGTCCATCATATAAGATTGTCTTACCATCATCTGAAATTCCAGCTTCTTTAAAGACATTCCAGATATCTGAATCGCGAGCACCATCAAAAACTGGTGTTGCAACATGGATACCTAATTTACGAGCAGCCATACCTAAATGAAGATCTAAAACTTGTCCAATATTCATACGAGAAGGAACACCCATGGGATTCAAAAGAATATCAACTGGTGTACCATCTGGCATGTAAGGCATATCTTCAGAAGGGACAACGATTGAAACAACCCCTTTGTTACCATGACGTCCAGCCATCTTATCACCCACACGTAACTTACGTTTTTGTGCAATGTAGATACGAACCATCATATTAACACCAGGACTTAATTCATCCCCTGCTTCACGAGTAAAGATTTTAACATCTTGAACAATACCGCCACCACCATGAGGAACTTTCAATGAAGTATCGCGTACTTCACGAGCCTTTTCTCCAAAGATAGCATGTAATAAACGTTCTTCAGCAGATAATTCAGTAACCCCTTTAGGTGTTACTTTACCAACTAAGATATCACCATCATTAACTTCAGCACCAATACGGACGATACCAAATTCATCAAGATCTTTTAATGAATCTTCACCAACATTAGGAATTTCACGAGTAATTTCTTCAGGTCCTAATTTTGTATCACGTGCTTCTGATTCAAATTCTTCAATATGAATTGATGTGTAGACATCATCACGAACAAGACGTTCGTTAATGATAACAGCATCTTCAAAGTTATAACCATTCCAAGTCATAAAGGCAACTAATGGGTTTTGGCCTAAAGCTAATTCCCCATTTTCCATTGAAGGACCATCAGCTAAAATTTCATCAGCATCAACATGATCGTTTACACGAACAATTGGACGTTGATTGTAGTTTTTACCACCATTTGAACGATGGAATTTCATTAATTTGTATTTATCTAAAGCGCCATCTTCACGACGAACACGAATTTCACGTGCATCAACGTATTCAACAGTACCTTCGTTTTTGTTAATTAAAGCGACACCAGAATCATGAGCTGCCTTATATTCAATACCTGTACCAACAAGTGGTGAATGAGGATTGATTAAAGGAACAGCTTGACGTTGCATATTGGCACCCATCAAGGCACGGTTAGAATCATCATTTTCCAAGAAAGGAATACATGCTGTAGCAACAGCCACAACTTGTTTAGGTGAAACATCCATGTAATCGACTTTATCAATACCGATTTCGATATTTTCTGAACGATTACGAGCCATAACGAGTTCATTTACAAATGAATCATCTTCATTTAATGGTGAGTTAGCCTGTGCAATAACATAGTTATCTTCTTCATCAGCAGTCAAGTAATCGATTTTATCAGTTACTTGATGTGATTCCCAGCTCACACGACGATAAGGTGTTTCAATAAAACCATATCGGTTAACACGTGCATAACTTGATAAACTATTAATCAAACCAATGTTAGGTCCTTCAGGCGTTTCAATTGGACACATACGACCGTAATGCGTGTAATGAACATCACGAACTTCATATCCAGCACGATCACGAGTCAAACCACCAGGTCCTAAGGCAGAAAGACGACGTTTATGTGTCAATTCACCAAGTGGATTAGTTTGATCCATGAATTGTGATAATTGAGATGAACCAAAGAATTCTTTAATAGAAGCCACAACAGGACGAATGTTAATCAATTGTTGTGGTGTAACAGTTGTTGTATCTTGAATTGACATACGTTCACGTACAACACGTTCCATACGTGATAAACCAATTCTAAATTGATTTTGTAGTAATTCACCAACTGAACGAATACGACGGTTACCTAAATGATCAATATCATCCACAGAACCAATATTTTCTTTTAAATTAAAGAAATAGTTCATTGAAGCAATAATATCAGCAGGTACAATATGTTTGTATTGTAAGTCAATATTGCCATTACCAATCATTGGCATCTCACGTTCTGGGTCTACTTGAGAATAAACCTTAACGATTTGAAGTACCATAGGTTCAGTAACAACACCATCTTCTGATGGGTGGTATGTGACCGTCTTGAAATCTTGACGATCAAGATATGGTGCTAAAGTTTCCATAACTTGTTTATCAATTACGGTATCTTTTTGTGCAAGTACTTCACCAGTATCTGGATCAGCCAATGTTTCAGCTAATGTTTGGTTCAATAAACGTGTTTTCAAGCTTAATTTTTTATTAATTTTGTAACGACCAACTGGAGCTAAGTCGTAACGTTTTGGATCAAAGAAACGAGCTGTCAATAAACTACGTGAGCTATCAGCTGTTTTAGGTTCGCCGGGACGTAGACGTTCATAAACATCTTTTAAAGATTCTTCAACACGTGAATCATCCGTATTTTTATGAACATCTTTTTCAAGTGTTAGCATTAAGCTATCATTGTTACCCAACATTTCAATAATTTCATCATCAGAACCAAATCCTAAAGCGCGGACCAATTCAGTTAATGGAATTTTACGTGTACGATCAATACGTACATATGAAATATTTTTAGCATCTGATTCATATTCTAACCATGCACCACGGTTAGGAATAACAGTTGTGCCATATGTTTCACGGCCATTTTTATCTAATGAACCATTGTAGTAAACCCCTGGTGAACGAACTAATTGAGAAACAATAACTCGTTCAGCACCATTAATGATAAATGTTCCTTGTTCTGTCATTAATGGGAAATCACCAAAGAAAACATCTTGAGATTTAATTTCGCCAGTTTCATGGTTAGTTAAACGTAATGTAACATGTAATGGAGCCGAATAGTTCGCATCATGTGCGCGTGCTTCATCTACAGTGTATTTAGGTTCTAATAATTGGTAATCAACAAATTCTAATGATAAGTTACCAGCAAAATCGTCAATTGGCATGATGTCTTCAAACATTTCACGAAGACCTTCATCCAAGAACCATTGGTAAGAGTCACTTTGAATTTCGATTAAATTAGGTAAATCTAAAACTTCTTTGATACGTGCGTAACTTCTACGTGTACTGTGTTTACCGTAGTTTACTAAATGTCCAGCCAAATTAGTCACCTCTCAAATTTATTCTGTAAACCTGCCAAAGTCCGATGATTTTATATTACAGTTTGATTACAAATTGCATACTAGACGAAAAAATCGGTTTTTTTGGCAAAAGAAAAAACAAAAACAGTTTATTTATTTTTAAATAATCACCATTTTTGTCTCTCTATAAGGCTTCTTACGGACAATAGATCGTAATCAGCTATAAAAATTCACAGTATTATACATTTAATTATCATATACGCTATTGAATCGGATGTCAACAGTTCGTGCTCATTAAGTCATCGTCACAAATTCTTCAGCACTCGTTGGGTGAATAGCAACTGTATCATCGAAATCTTTTTTAGTTGCGCCCATTTTAATTGCTACTGCAAATCCTTGTAGCATTTCGTCCATGCCTTCTCCAACACCATGTAATCCAACAATTCGTTCATCTTTACCAACCGTAATTAACTTCAGGTTTTCCTTCACCTTACTATCACCTAAACTATAACGCATTGGTGTAAATGATGATCGATAAATTTTTAGATTTTCTTGACCATATTCTAAAGTTGCTTCAGCTTCAGTTAAACCAATCGTTCCAGCAACTGGATGTGAGAATACCACTGTGGGTACCAATTTATAATCTAAATGTTCCGTAGGTTTATTATTAAACACACGCTCCATTAATCTTCGGCTAGCTGCAATTGCAACAGGTGTTAAGTCAAGTTTACCAATAACATCCCCAGTCGCATAAATACCAGCAACTGATGTATTTTGATACTCGTCGACCACAATAGTACCATTATCATTTAATTTAATATTTGTGGCAGAAATATTCATTTTATCGGTAACTGGTCGGCGGCCAACCGCCCAAATAACACAATCTACGACCAATGAGTCATCATTGGTAATAACTTCATATTTACCATCACTTCGCCGTTTCAACTCTGTCACCTTTGAGTTAAAACTAATATCAATTCCATTTTCTATATACGTTTCTGTTACATTTGTTGAAATTAATTCATCAAAATTAGGTAACAACGTGTCGTATTTTGCATACATGTGAACTTTTGACCCTAGTGCATTCAACGTTCCAGCAAGTTCAGTACCAATATAACCGTTTCCGATAACCGCAACTTTAGCAGGTAATTCTTTCAAATCATCAAAGAATTGATTAGATTCAATCCCATACGTTGCGCCAGGAATGTCGGGTATATTGGGTGTTCCACCAGTTGCAATTAGTATGTGCTCTGAGACATATTTTGAGCCATTAACTTCAACTGTTTGATTATCAATAAATTTTGCATAGCCTTTAATGACTTGTACCTGATTTTTATCTAAATTTCTGAAATATGCGCCATGTAATCGTTCAATATATGCAGAACGGTTAGCAACTAATTTTTCAAAATCAAGTTGCGGCTGTTGTTTAGTAAACCCATAATCAGTAGCTAAATCAAAATCTTGTGCTAACGCTGCTGCAGACCACATAATCTTTTTAGGTACACATCCAACGTTGACACAAGTTCCACCAATTTCATTTCCTTCTATTAAAATTACTTTTTTTCCAAAAGAACCAGCTCGATTTGCTGCTGCAATTCCAGCAGAGCCTCCACCAATTACAATAAGATCTATTTTTTCCATAGATAACACTCCTTTTCTAGTGATAAAAAAGGTGCAACTACATGAATAGTTACACCTTTTTAAGTTTACTTCACTGCTACTTTAGTTTTTGATTCTTTAATCGTTACTTTGATAACACCTTTTACAGCACCAATTGTAATATTATCATTATCTTTTATTTGACCAGAAAGAAGAATATCACTTAGACGGTCCTCAACTTCTGTTTGTAATGCACGACGAATGGGTCTAGCACCATATTCTGGATCAAACCCTGCCTTAGCAATCACATCAATTGCTGCAGGTGATATTTTAACCTTAATATCTTGTTCCTTCAACCTATCAATAACTTCTTTAGTCATCAATTTCACAATCTCATGTAATTCAACTTTAGTTAATGAATGGAATATAATTGATTCATCAATTCGGTTTAAAAATTCTGGACGAAAGGCTTTTTTAAGAGCCGCGCGAATTTTTCCAGACATTGCCTTATATTCATCTTTTTCAGATTCTACACCAAATCCAACAAACTTCTCATCACGAACGGCAGTTGCACCTAAGTTAGATGTCATAATGATAATTGTATTTCTAAAATCAATACGACGTCCTTTAGAATCTGTTAAGTATCCATCATCTAACACTTGAAGTAAAATATTAAAAACATCAGGATGCGCTTTTTCAACTTCATCCAAGAGAACAACAGAATATGGTGTCTGACGAACTTTTTCAGTCAATTGTCCACCTTCATCATATCCAACGTAACCTGGTGGCGATCCAATCAAGCGACTTGTACTATATTTTTCCATATATTCCGACATATCCACTCGAATCATTGCTTCTTCAGAGCCAAACATAGCTTCAGCAAGTGCCTTAGCTAATTCAGTTTTACCAACACCCGTTGGCCCAAGGAACATGAATGAACCAATTGGTCTTGCTGGATTTTTCAATCCGCTTCTAGCACGTCGAATAGCCTTTGCAATTGAGCTAACTGCCTCATTTTGACCAATAACACGTTTATGCAAAATGTCTTCAAGATGAATTAAGCGATCACTTTCACTTTTATTCAATTGTTGTACTGGAACACCTGTCCAATCAGAAACAATTCCTGCAATTTCTTCGCTAGTTACCTTTATATCATAATGTTCTGCACTAGACTTAACGGCAGCATTTTTTTCGGCTTCTAAATCTTCAACCTGCTTTTTAACACGCATTTCTTTTGTACGAATACCCGCAGCTAATTCAAAATCTTGCTGACTAACTGCATCATCTTTTTGTTGACGCAATTCGTCAAGTTGATCTTGTTTTTTACTTAATTTTGATTTAGTCCTTGGGCGCTCAATACGAACCTGAGCAGCGGCTTCATCCATTAAATCAATCGCCTTATCAGGTAGGAATCGATCAGTAATATATCGATTACCCATTTCTACTGCTGCTTCAATTGCATCATCGGTAATTTGCACGCGATGATGTGCCTCATATTTAGGTCGGAGTCCCTTTAAAATATCAACAGTCTGTGCTTCTGTTGGTTCTTTGATTGTGATTGTCGCAAAACGTCGTTCCAAAGCAGCATCAGATTCAATGTATTTTTGATACTCATCTAATGTCGTTGCACCAATAACTTGAACTTCACCACGAGCCAATGCAGGTTTTAATATATTAGATGCATCTATTGCACCTTCTGCACCCCCTGCACCAATTAACGTGTGTAATTCATCAATAAATAAAATAACATCTTTAGTCGTGTATACTTCTTTCAATATTTTCTTTAACCGATCTTCAAATTCACCACGATATTTTGTTCCCGCAACTAATGATCCCATATCAAGCATCATTAATCGTTTTCCAATCATGTCTTCAGGAACGTTTCCGTCAACTAATCGTTGAGCAAACCCCTCAGCGATTGCAGTCTTACCAACACCAGGTTCACCAATTAACACTGGATTATTCTTAGTTCGACGACTCAATACTTGAGTTAATCTTTTCACTTCAGAATCTCGACCAATTACAGGGTCAATCTGCTTATCACGAGCCATTTTAGTCAAATCACGTGCTAATTCATCTAATGTAGGTGTTCCCTCTTCTGGAGTTTGTTTACCACGATTCTTTTGTCTCATCTGAACTTCACTGACACCAAGTTGACGGAAAATCATTTTACGTACCTGCTTAACATCAGCACTTAATCCGCCCATAATTCTTGATGATAATATTTCATTATTACTTGTTAGCGCTAGTAAAAGATGCTCTGTACCCACCTTACTTGCATTTAAATTTTTAGCTTCATCGTTAGCAATTGATAAAATCATTTTTGCTTTTGGTGAGTAAGGTAAATAATTATCATTTTTATTTAATCTCAATGATCCATAACCAGTGAATCTTTCGATTTCTTCCATTATATCTTCTGGATCAACATTAAATTGTTTCAATACTTTATCTGCAATACCATTTTGTACTTCAGACAAAGCCAAAAGTAAATGTTCAGTACCAACGGCTTGTTGACGATAGTGTTTAGCAGCTTCCTGTGCTCGAATAAGAACTTCTTTTGCACTCGGCGTAAATAAATTATCCATATTATTACCTCTTTCTACTCTTCATATCGTAAGCGATTAATTAAATTAATCAACATTTTAGCGCGTATCATATTTTCTGATTCTGTATCCATACCAAGAAAAACATCTTTCTTTATTATAGCTAAAACTAAATTTGATTCTTTTTTTGTCAATGTCTTCTCATCATATAAACTTTGAATAATATCGTAACCTTCTTGTTGGGATACGTTTGTACCAATTAAATTTTCTATTGTTTGAATAAATTCTTGATCTACAAAAAGATTTACCTTTTCTATCCTAATATATCCACCGCCACCACGTTTACTCTCTACTACATATCCATTTTGAATAGTAAATCGCGTGTTAATAACATAATTTATTTGCGATGGTACACAATTAAATAATTCAGCAACTTCAGAACGTTTAATGACTATTTCTTTTTCGTCTAAAAGAATTTTCTTAAAATACTTCTCAATCACATCAGAAATATTCTGACCCTGCATATTCATCACCTCAAATAGTTTGACTAATGTTGACTTTCATTATACGAAATATAAATTAAAATTGAAAGTTATTTGTCCTAAACAAAAAAAGGAATTTAAACATAAAGTTTAAATTCCTTTTTCAATTAATCGGGAAAACAGGATTCGAACCTGCGACCCCCTGGTCCCAAACCAGGTGCTCTACCAAGCTGAGCTATTTCC